>CAUYZA010000232.1:0-5161 GCA_963577225.1 Dehalococcoidia bacterium
ACTCGATCAGCAGCGCCGCACGGTGCTGGTGGAGCTGGAGAAGCTGCGCGCGCAGCGCAATGAAGCCGGCAAAGCGATCGGCAAGGCCAAGGACGAGGCGGAGCGCCAGTCCCTGATCGACGGCCAGCGCACCGTGGCCGACCGGCTCGACGAACTAGAGCAGCAGCAGCGCACGATCGACGCGGATCTTCGCGCAACGCTGTCGGAGTTCCCCAATCTCGTCGATCCCGCTACCCCGGAAGGGGCGGGTGAGGAGGACAATGTCGAGCTACGGCGCTCCGGCGACCCAGTCGATCTGGGCTTCGAGGCCAAGCCGCACTGGGAGCTCGGCGAGTCGCTCGGCGTCATCGACACGGAGAGAGCCGCGGCGATGGCTGGCTCACGGATGTACATGCTCAAGGGCGAGGGCGCGAAGCTGCAGCGCGCGCTGATCGGCTACTTCCTGGAGACGCACGGGGCGAACGGCTACACCGAGGTCTACGTGCCGCTGATGGTGCGGGAAGAGGCGATGTGGGCGGCGGCGAAGCTACCCAAGTTCGGCGACACGATGTTCCACGACGCCGAAGAGGACCATTGGTTCGTGCCCACAGCCGAGGTGCCGCTGACGCTGATGCACCTGGATGAAATCCTGGACGACGAGGCGCTGCCCCTGAAGTACACGGCGCACTCGTCATGCTTTCGTCGAGAGAAGGTGGCGCACGGCCGCGACGTGCGCGGGATCAAGCGGGTGTTCCAGTTCGAGAAGGTGGAACTCTACCAGTTCACCAAGCCGGAGGACTCCCCCGCTGCGCTGGAAGCGATGCTGCTGGAGGCCGAGACGCTGCTGCAAGAGCTGGAGCTGACCTACCGCGTGCTGCAGATCTCCAGCGGTGATCTGGGCTTCACGGCGACGGTGCAGTACGACCTGGAAGTCTGGGCGCCTGGCGCGCAGGAGTGGCTTGAGGTGGGCAGCACGTCGAACTGCACCGACTTCCAGGCGCGACGCACGAACACGCGCTACCGCCCGCTCGACGATGAGGGCAAGCCTGGGCGACCGCAGTTCGTCCACACGCTGAACGGCTCCGGCCTGGCCCTGCCGCGGGTGATCGCAGCGATTCTCGAGAACTACCAGCGCGAAAATGGATCGGTCGCGATACCAGACGTCCTCCAGCATCGGATGGGCCGTCTGCTGCAGATCACCGTATAGCGCTCCGGCTGGCTCACGGCCCCGCACGATTGAACGCACATACCAGACCGCACAAACGGGCTCGGGGGACTGCCATGCCGATGGATGAACACAAGCGCTTCAACCAGCTGAGCTGGAACGAGGCGGTCCAGATCCATATGGATTCGGACGGCTACGGGCTGCGTGAGTTCCTGGAGGAGCGCAAGAACAAGCTGCACCAGCGCGACATCGACGAGATGGGCGATGTCAGCGGCAAGTCGCTGCTCCATCTGCAGTGCCACTTCGGGATGGACACGCTGTCCTGGGCGATGCTGGGCGCGACGGTGACCGGGATCGACTTCTCGCCACCGGCGACCGAAGCGGCACGCGGGATCGCAGCCGAGCTCGGCTTCGACGACGCGCGTTTCATCGAGAGCGAACTGCTCGACGCGCCGTCCGCGCTCGATGAGCAGTTCGATCGCGCCTACACCGGGATCGGGGCGCTGAACTGGCTGCCTGACATCCGCGGTTGGGCGCGGGTGGTGCCGCACTTCCTCAAGCCCGGGGGCGTGTTCTACATCACCGAAGGTCACCCCATGCTCTGGACGATCGACGACGAACGCGACGGCCAGGAGTTGGTCGTCGCGTTGCCCTACTTCGAGCGCGACGAGCCCAACCGCTGGGATGACCCCGCGGACTACGCCGACCCCAATGCGCGCATGGAAAACTCCGTTGTCTACGAGTGGAGCCATGGGCTGGGAGAGATCGTGACCGCGTTGATCGACGCCGGTTTGACGATCGAGTTCGTGCACGAGCACAGGACGCTCTACTGGCGCGCCCTGCGCTGGATGGAGTCGGTGCAGGGCGCGAACGAGTGGAGTCTGCTGGACGAGTGGCGCCTGCCCGAGGGGCGTGGCGACGACGTGCCACTGATGTACTCGATCCGCGCGCACAAGGCTCCTGCTTCGGGTGGGAGCTAGCCGCGGGCGGTAGGCTCGCGGCATGCTCTGGCGACTCCTACGCAGGATCTTCGGGCGGCGCGGGGGGCAGCGAGGCGGGCCGCGCAAGCCCGCCGGCTTCGTGCTCGCGCTGGCCGAGACACTGGCGGGGGCGGGACACCGGGCCTCGATCGCGACCGCCGATGCACCCGAACACGCCCTCGCCGGGATGCTCGATGCGCGTTCTCACGGCCTGCTGTCGATTGAAGGTGGCCCGCCCGACCTCGTGCTGGTCAGCGGGGCGAGCCAGAGCGGCCATCTGGCCGACACGCGGGTAACCGGCTTCCACTGGCTGATCCGGCGCGACGGTCTCGCCGCTTCTTGGCCCGACGGGCTGGTGGAGGCCAAGCGCGAGTTTCGCGCTTCCGACGTCGGACCGGCGCGACGCTTCCGCTGGACCGCCGCCGATGAGTCGGCGGCGTCGCGGGCTGCGGCGACGGCGTTGAACGAGCTGGGCGCGGCCAACGACGGGATCCTGCAACTGCTCCGGGATCCGGGCACGCTCGTGATCGAGGTCGCTCCGCATCCGGAGCTGGGCCTGCTGCGGCTGAGTCACTTCGTGGGCAACCGCAACACGTTGGAGCGGCCGGACGTGGTCCAGATCGTCCGGGTCTGCGAAGCGATCGGGAGGATGGCAGACCAGCCGAGCGCCCCTGACGACGGCTAGCGAGTGGCTAGAGCAGATCCAGATCATCGGGGATGGTGACCGGGCCGTCGTACGTAGAAGCGAGTTCCGCCTGCAGCTCGGCCCAGGTCGCGCCTTGGAGGAGCACGTGGGTCAGCGCCAGTTGCGCCGGGGCGGCCTGAGTTGCGATGCGACCGAGATCCTCAGCGGAGGTGTGATGGGCGCGGTGATACGTCTGCCAGGCCTCGCTACGTCGCGCCAATCCGGCGGCGCAATAAACCTCGTGGATCAGCAAGTCGCAATCCCGGGCCTGATCGATCAACGCCTCGCAATAGGTCGTATCGCCGGAAATGACGATGCTGCGGTCGTCGCTCTCGAAGCGGTAGCCGAAGCTGTGTTCCCAGTCGCCGTGGGCGACTTCAAACGCGGTTATGCGGATGCGATCGTCCTCGTAGACCTCGTGGCCACTCGGACCGGCGTTCATGTCGTACGCCTGGCAGCGCCAGCCGTCGGGGCTGGCCGGCTCCAGCCCACCGAGCCGGATGCGGCGGTCTTCGCTGTAGGCGTCCTCGATCCGCGCGACCAGATCGACCGTGCCCGGCGGCCCGGCGATCTCGATCGGGTCGCTGCGGCCGACGGTCCAGGGCGTGTAGATCAGGTCGGGCACTCCGGCGCAATGGTCGTGGTGCAAGTGGGTGAGGAAGGCGCGACGGATGTTGGGGGCTTGCAGCGCTTCGATCTCATGGCGCTCGGCAGCCTCGATCGCGCGGCGCACGACTCCGGGTCCCGCGTCGACGATGTACGAGCGATCACCGACGACGACAGCCAGCGACGGTCCGTGCCGCGTGGGATCCGGGATCGGGGTGCCCGTGCCGAGCATGACGACGCGAGTCGTGAGGTCAGTCATCAACGCGCCCCCTTCGATCCGGAATGTTAGCGCGCGATCGGAGAGCGGTGAGTCAGGACGGACTCGGAGCCACGACGTCGCGCTGCGTCTCGAGCCGCTGCAGGATCAGTGCCAGCTCGGGGTTGGCGACCCCCGATAGCGTCTCCCTGAAGTTCCGCTGGGCCGCCGCGACGAGGGCAAGTCCGCGATCGGTCAACACAATCCGCTTGAGGCGGCGGTCCTCCGCCGGACGTTCCCGACGGATCACGCCTTGGTCCTCAAGGCATTTGAGCATTCCGCCGAGCAGCGGAGGCGCCAGCCCAAGTTGGAGGGCGAGGTCTACCGGCCGGACGTCCGGCGCGCCGTCAACGATCAACAGGAGAGCCACCTGGGGGACCGAGGGAGATGCGGCCGCACGGTCATGTGGCCCGCTGCGACGGGCCGAGAGGCGCATCGTCAGTCGGGCGATCCGCGCGATCGCCAAAGCACGCGAAAGAGTCGCTGCCATCTCGCTCATAACGGGCTGCCTATTGGCCCCGGCTCGACGCTGACCACCGCCGACCGACGCCTCTATCACCCACTCGCTTGACGAAGGAACGTCGGGGGCGGTTCCCCGGATTCCCGCCTCGCCTGCCGCAGGCGGACCAGCCGTTAGGATCGGGGCGATGAGCGTGGATTCTAACCCCAACAACGTCAACAGCGACGGGCGCAACGACGACTCGGAGGTCGCGCCCTGGGGCACCTTTTCGTACCCCAACTACCGCCGTTATTGGTTCGCTTCGCTGGCGCGCGTGTTCGGGATTCAATTCCGCTTCCTCGGCGCGGCTGGCTCGTCGCCGTGGAGTTGGACGAATCGTCGTTCTGGCTGGGGCTGGTGATGCTGGCCTCGGCCGTTCCCACGATCGTGCTGTCGGTGCCGGCCGGGGTGCTCGCGGACCGCATGGCTACGCGCCGGCTGCTGCTGATCAGTCAGGTGCTCAGCTTCGGCGCCCACCTGACGCTGGCGATTCTGGTCGTGACCGATGTCGTCGAGCTCTGGATCGTGATCGTCTGGGCGATCATTTCGGGCGCCTTCACGGCGCTCTCAACGCCGGCCCAGAACGCGATTCTGCAGCGTCTGATCGAGATGCGGGTGATGGCCAGCGCCGTGGCGTACAACAGCTCGATCTGGAACAGCATGCGCATCGTGGGTCCGGCGCTGGGCGGAATCTTGATCGCTGCGATCGGCACAGGGCAGGCGTTCTTCGTGACGGCGGGCGGCTTCGCCATCTCGATCGCGCTGATCGCCTCGCTGCAACTCGCACCGCATATCCGCGACGCGCAGGGCCACGGCGACCGCGGCTTATCGGAGGGCTTCCGCTACATCCTCTCGCGGCCGATCTTCTTCGCCACCATCGGGCTCTCGTTCTTCACGTCCATCTTCGGGACATCGTACGTCGTCTTGCTGCCGATCTTCGCGGACGACCTGCTCTCGATGTCGGTGCGCGCGGATTCGGCTTCATGGCGGC
>CAUYZA010000233.1:0-5150 GCA_963577225.1 Dehalococcoidia bacterium
TGTCCGAGCGCAGCAGCTCCGGCGTCTCGAGAAAGCGCACGGCGAAGCGCTGCTGGTGGCGGGGGTCCTCAAGCCGCACGGCGTAGGAGAAGAGCAGCGTGGACTCGGTGCGCATGGCCAGGTCGATCGCGCCGGTGGGGAACTGGGCCAGGCGACGCATGAACGGCACGCAGACGCCCTGCTTCTGGATGTCGCGGTCGATCAGGACGGCGACGACCCCGCCGCCGCGGAGCTGTTCGAGCGCCTGCTTGACCCCGTGCATATCTGCTGGGACGAAGCGCAAGCCGCCCGTCTCGCGACGCCGGCGCATCTCCTCCATACGCTTGCCGTCGGCCAGCGGCTCGACCAGCGCCAGCCCATCGATCCCCAGCGCGGCCAGGGCGCGAAAGGGTAGCTCGGGGTTGGAGAGGTGGGCGCCCGCCAGGACGACACCCTTGCCGCGGCCGACGGCGGTCTCCAGCAGCTCCAGGTCTTGGATCGCGAGGTGGTCGTCGAGCACCTGTTGCGGAGGCAGATGCGGCAGCAGCGCGGCGTCGATGTAGTACATCGCGTTCTCTTCGAAGACACGCCTGGCGGCGACGTCGAGTACGTCGGGTTCCCAGTTGGGGTGGAGCCGTTGCAGGTTGTTGCGCACGGTTTGGCGTCGGCCTTCGAAGATGGGCATCGCCAGCCAGCCCAGCCAGCGGGCGAAGGCGTACAGCAGACGCAGCGGCACGACCACGCTGAGCAACGCGATCGCGTGCAACCCCCAGCCGATCAGCCGCCCGCTCATTCCGCAATCACCCCCCATTCATCCGGCCGCGTCCGCTCCGGCACGGACGGCGCCGGTCTCGGGCAGGGCGAGTCCGCCATCGACGTGGATCCGCGCCTGATCGGCGCCCGCGCCCGCCGCGGAGTCCCACCTGTTTCGGGGCGTGAAGAAAGAACGGAACTGGTACCACTGGTCGGGGTACTGGCGGAACCAGGTGGCATGGACGTCCACGAGGCCTTGCATCAGGCGCTGCGTGTCGACCGCGCGGCCGCCGGTCCGCGCGTACTCAAAGCCGAAGTCGACGAGGGGGTGGAAGCGGAAATCGCGCCCCGGGAGTCGCGCGTTGCCGAAGGGCACCACCTTGGCATTGGTGGCGAGGGCGAGCCGCGCCAGGCCGTCGGGCAGGCGAGCCTGCGCTGGTCCCAACGTCACGTCCACGCCGGGCTGCTCGGGCCGCAGGGGGCGGTCGAAGAGGATCGCGAGCGGGGCGCCGTCGCGCAGCGCGCGCATGGCGGGCATCAGGCTGCGCTCGATCGGGATCGAGACGAGGCCGAGCCGGTCCCGTTCGCGTTGCATCATCATGTCCAGCGCGTCGTTGCCGAGCGACTCGGCCAGGACGTGCAGCGGCGGCGTCCCGTGTTGCTGCGCCCAGCCCGAGAGCGCGGCGCCGGCCACGTCCCAGTTGCCGAAGTGAGTCAGGGCGAAGATGACTGGCCGCGGTCCGGCCATGACGTCGTTGAGCTCGGGCCATTGCTCGCTGATCAAGAGGTCGGGCGCCAGCTCAGCCTGGAGCGACGGCAAGCGCGCGGTGTCGACCAGGAACTCACCGTAGCGACGCAGTTGGCGCTGGCTCCAGTAGTCGATCTGGGCCGGGTCGTCGCTGGCCAGCAGGACGCGCAGATTGGCGCGCATCGCGCGCCGGCCTTGCGGCCAGCCGTGCCAGACCAGGTCCATCAGCAGGCCGCTGATCGCGTAGGCCAGGCGTCGCGGCAGGGCGAGGGCGATCGGGCCCGCCAGTCGCCAGGCGAGGAGGAGCAGCAAGGTAATTCCCTACGGGCCGTGTGCCGGAGACGGCCAAGCGGCTCAAGCGTATGCGGCGCTGTCGGTTGTGTCGCTTGCTGTTTCACGACGGAGGGCTTCCGTTTTAGGACGGGGGGCCGCGCCCCCCGTATCCCCCCGCACGATCGACGCGCGTGGGTTGGCGGCCTGCCGGGATGGGCCGCGTTGCTTCGGCTCGACGGATCTCTGCTGGCGGGGTGCCGGGTGGCGTGGTCGCACGGAATGTGTTAACCGATCGGGCGCGGCGTCAGCTCCACTATTCGGCGGCGGCCTGCGAGAACGACTCCACTTCGTCGCGGGCGCGGTCGTCGGTCCACTGCTCGGGCGGCGACTTCATGAAGTAGGCGCTGGGGGCGAGCAGGGGACCGCTCAGGCCGCGGTCGAGCCCGAGCTTGACGCAGCGCAGCGCGTCGATCACGACGCCGGCCGAGTTGGGGCTGTCCCAGACTTCGAGCTTGAGTTCCAGGTTGAGCGGGACGTTGCCGAACGTGGTGCCCTCGATCCGGATGTGGCACCACTTGCGGTCCAACAGCCACGGCACGTGGTCGCTGGGGCCGACGTGGATGTCGCCGGGCCGCAACTCGTAGTCGATCTGGGAGGTGACGGCATTGGTCTTGGAGATCTTCTTCGACTCCAGGCGCTCGCGCTCTAGCATGTTGAGGAAGTCCGTGTTGCCGCCGAAGTTGAGCTGGTAGGTGCGGTCGATGCGGACGCCGCGGTCCTGGAAGAGACGGGTCAGCACGCGGTGAACGATGGTGGCGCCCACCTGGCTCTTAATGTCATCACCCACGATCGGGACGCCGGCCTTGCGGAAGCGGTCGGCCCAGTACTCCTCGCGGGCGATGAAGACGGGGATGCAGTTGACCATGCCGCAACCGGCTTCGAGCACCTGCTCCACGTACCACTTGGTCGCTTCCTCGCTGCCCACCGGAAGGTAGTTGATCACGACGTCGACTTCGCGCTCCTTGAGGATGCCGACGATGTCCACGGTCTGGCCGGGGGCTTTGTCGATGATCTCGCTGAGGTACTTGCCGAGGCCGTCGTGCGTCATGCCGCGCTCGACGGGCACGCCGAGATGCGGCACGTCGGTGAACTTCATTGTGTTGTTGGGCTCGCTGAAGATCGCTTCGGAGAGGTCCTTGCCGACTTTGTTCGCGTCGACGTCGAAGGCGGCCACGATGTTGACGTCGCTGATGCTGTAGCCGCCGAGGACCGGGTGCATGATGCCGGGGATCTCGTCGCCGTCCTTGGCGTCACGGTAGAACTGCAGGCCCTGGATCAAAGACGAGGCGCAATTTCCCGCGCCGATGATCGCCACGTTGATGTTGCCCATGTCTGAGCGGCTCCTTCTTGCCGGCTGGGGCTTGGCTTCGATCGCCGCGGATGCCACCCGTACGGCGCGGTGCACGGTAGCGCGTGAGCGCGGCCATCGTTGCACGGCTGGCGCCGTGAAGCTCGCGAGCCCAACCCAGCGACCAGGGTCGGTGAGTGATTCATGATAGGTCCCCCGTTGCGGGGGGACAATTGTCTTGGTGCGCGGGCGTGCCGCCCCCGCGGCCCCCTGCGGTTGTTGGGTGTGGGGGTGCTGCGTGGAAGGTAGGCTGGCAGGCATGGCGGACCAGGCGGAGCTGCTTGAATATCGGGCGCTGGCGGAGCGACTGGCGGATGCGGCGGGTGCCGCGATCCGGCCGTACTTCCGACAGCCGATCGCCGTTGACGTGAAGGCCGACCGCAGCCCGGTCACCGCCGCCGACCGCGAGGCGGAGCAGGTGATGCGGGCGATCCTAGCGTCGGAGGCGCCGGGGCACGGGATCGTGGGGGAGGAGTTCGGGAGCGATCGTGCCGGCGCGGAGTGGGTCTGGGTGCTCGATCCGATCGACGGGACCAAGGCGTTCATCAGCGGACAACCGACGTTCGGGACGTTGGTGGCGCTGCTGCATCAGGGGGAGCCGGTTGTGGGCATGATCGATCAGCCGATCAGCTGCGAACGCTGGTCGGGCGCGCGCGGCCTGCCGACGACGTTCAACGGTGAAGTAACACACACGCGGGCGAAGGAAGATCTCGCGTCGGCCACGGTCTATGCGACGTCACCGGATCAGTTCGCGGGGGCGCACGCGGAGTCGTTCGGGCGGCTGAGCGGGGTCTGCGGGCTGACGCGGTTCGGGATCGACTGCTACGCGTACGGGCTGTTGGCGATGGGCTTCGTCGATCTGGTGGTGGAGGCGGACATGAAGCTGTACGATTTCGCGGCGCTGGTGCCGGTGGTGGAGGGGGCGGGCGGTGTGATCTCGGACTGGGGCGGGCGACCGCTGGGGGCGGAATCGGATGGGCGGGTGGTGGCCGCGGGGGATGCGCGCCTGCATCGCGCGGCGCTGGGGGTGCTGGGGGCGCCGGCCTGAATCGAGCCGTCGGGGGCTGCAGCGACTTGTCGACGCGCGCTGGGCGGTGAGGATGGCGGCTCGCCACGGAGGGGGCAGGGTCGCGGAGCCGAACCCGCGCACGAAGGTTGAGCTGCCGTGCCCGGGGTTCGCGTTCTGCTTGAGCCGGGTGTGGCTAGGCCGACATCTTGATGCGGCGCAGGACGGGGAGGCCGGTCTGCATGTTCTCGACGGTTTCGAAGCCGTCGGGGATGGCGTCGAGGCGGTCCTGGTCCTTGGCCTGCTTGGCGAAGAAGTAGATCCGCTGGAGGCGGCCGTTCTTGAGCGTGACGTCCTTGCCGTGCAAGAAGTACTGCTGGCCCTTGGAATTGATCGTGGAGTACGACATGTACTGACTCCCGTCGGCGCGGGTTGGCGCCTGTCCGAGAGTTCACGTCCCACCACCAGCATTGAACGCCTTGGAGGTGGAAAAGGTCAAGCTGGAACATCATCTGGCTGAAAACGACATAACGATGAACCCTGATCCGCGCCTGGCTGGGGGGAGGGATCGAGGCTTACTCCGCGTTCGAGAGACCGGGAATGGTCGGAGCCTAATCCGGCCTCCGGTGAACTGGGCACAGCCTGCGGGCGCGCGTTCAAGCGGCGAGGAAACAGACCCGAAGGGAATCGCTGCTAAATTGCAAAGGAGCCACGCCTGATGGCTCCAGATGGGGATCTCGTGCTGCCGATCGATGCCTTTCGCGAGTCCGTGACGACGATCCAGGGGCGCACTTTGTCCTGGCTGGATTGGGGCGCGGAGCGTGACACCGATCCGCCGGTGGTGTGCTTGCACGGGGCGATGGGCAACGCGCATATCTGGGACCAGTTCGCGTCGGCGTTGGCGATGGATCGGCGTGTGATCGCGCCGGATCTGCGGGGCCATGGAGATTCGGCCTGGGTGACGCCGCCCGCCTATACGTTGC
>CAUYZA010000234.1:0-5100 GCA_963577225.1 Dehalococcoidia bacterium
CACCACCACCACCACCACCACCGCCACCGCCACGGGGCTCGCGCGGGCGCGCCTCGTTGACGGTCAACGTGCGGCCGCCGAAGTCGGTGCCGTTGAGGGCGCCAATCGCCTGAGAGGCGTTGGAGTCGTCCATCTCAACGAAACCGAAACCACGGGGGCGACCTGTGTCGCGGTCCGTCGGCAGGGCGCAGCTGAGCACCTCGCCGTATGTGGCGAACAGGGTCCGCACCTCGTCTTCCGTAGCCGTGAAGGGCAGATTTCCAACGTAGATCTTCTGGGGCATGTCGTTCACTCTCCTGCCGGCCTTTAACCGGCGTCTGATGCCGCGTAGCACGCGACCTATCGAGAATCACAGAATCGGCTACGGGACGTGCGAAAGAGAACGACCGCGGACGAAGCTGGAGTCACGCTCTACTCAGAGCGTTGAACATACGGTACCAAGCTTTACGCGAATGCGGGAGCAAGAGCCCGACGGAACGCCGCTAGGCGACACCCGACACGTTTGGCAGTTTACGCACGGGATCGATGCCGGATGAGGGCTCGATCCGAGTTTCGGCGTCGACGCTCCCCGTAGCGAGGCCGGAACCCTCTCCACGCCTGCGCGCGGACCGCCGTGCCACAGCCAGGCCATACCCAGCCGCAAAGACCGCTGGAGCGCTGCTTCAGCCGCGGATGATCTCGCGTCGACGCCCAATCGCGGCCGTCACGCCTCGATCAGGCCTTGTCCTTGCGGCTCTGGGTCGGAATCGAGCAAACGGCCGACCGGATGCAGCGCCAATCGGTCTACAACGAACGTTGTAGCGGCACCGGCGGCAGCCGGAAGAGTTCGGCATCAAAGATGGCACGTTTGCACGATAGCGGACTCCCCGCCGACTGCGATTCTGCATTTGCACACGCAAGAACCAGCAGTTCGGCAAGAGACTACACCGTGAACTAGCTACAGACATTCGCAACCGGCGGCGTGTTGGCCATGGGCCTGACGCTGGGACTGACCTTCACCGTCGGGGATGCGGCCTCGCGAGATGCCAGCCCGACCGTCCGCACCATCGTCCCCACTGTCGCCATCGCCCAGCCGGGCGTGACCGTGCAGGGTGCAACGCTCCCGGCGGAGATGCCTCAGCCCGGCGTTCGCAGCCCAGATTCTGACGCCACGCCCGCCACCGTTCCCGGCGTCAACACCAACAGCGTCGCCGCGTTCGCGATCCAGCCCGACGTAACCGGCTCGACCGGACAGCCGGTGGCCGCGACCAGCAGCGATTCGTCCGACGCCTGGACCGCGCTCAGTTTCGTAGCGAGCTACGACGCCAACGCCGCGCAGTCCTTGCCCAATACGATTGGCGCGGGCACCACCTAGATCCTTCGGCGGAGCGTTGGCGAGCAGGAGCCCTGACACTCCCGCTCGGCCCCTGAGATGCGCTTCGACGGGGGAGACCACGCACAAGGCGAGAGCCCGGCCGAAGCCGGGCTCTCGCCTTGTGCGCCAGAATCGGCGGGCAGCGCCGATCTGGCACCGTGCAGACGTTGTGGTCGGGAGGGGGGATCCGGAACGGGCCGGTGGAGTGGCTCCCCGAGTAGGACTCGAACCTACAACACTGCGGTTAACAGCCGCATGCTCTACCGATTGAGCTATCGGGGAATATCGTGGAACGCTGGCTGCCGAGCCAGGGCTCGAACCTGAACTGAGGGTTCCAAAGACCCGCGTGCTACCATTACACTACTCGGCAACGACCTAAGCAACTGCGCGGATTGGCCCAACCGTGGCCGCCTCGCCCGTGTTGAACCCCGTTTTGGCGGGGTTCTTGTGATCTGGTACCGAAGGCCGGACTCGAACCGGCACGGGAGTTGCCCCCCAACGGTTTTTGAGACCGTCGCGTCTACCAATTCCGCCACTTCGGCTCGTCAATGACGATAGGCTCCTGGTGGGTGCAGCGTCCATCGCGCGGGGCGATTGACAACAATGGGACCAATGCGACGCCCGCAGCAGCGCCTCAACGCTGGCCGTGGCTTCCTTCGCAAGCTCGGGCGCGACGTGGGCGTAGACCCGGCTCGTGATCGCGGTGTCAGCATGGCCCAGGACCTCAGAGATGATCCGCAGCGGGACGCCCTGGGCGAGCATAAAGCTGGCCGCGGAGTGGCGCAGGTCGTGGAAGCGCTGGCGAGGGAGCCCGCAGCGTTCGAGTGTGGCCTGAAAGCTCTTCGTGAGGGTGGAGTTGCTGATGGGGCGGCCGTCCTCACGACTGAACACGAGATCCGAGTCGTTGCCGATCCAGACTGGCCCGGCGCGCAGCCGATCCTCGATCTGCTGCGTCCGCTGCACCCGGAGCGCGGCCGTCAGCTCGTCGGGGATGCTCAACACCCGGCGACTCTTCGGCGTCTTGGGGTCGTCGTGGTGCCAGGCGCCGCCGTAGCGCTGGAGGTCGCGGCACACAGTAAGAGTCTGCGCGTCCAAGTTGACCGCACCCCACGACAAGCCCAGAATTTCACGTTGCCGCATACCGAGGCTGAGCGCCACTTGGTAGATGACGGCGAGCCGCGTCCCCTCTACCTCTTTGAGGAAGCGCTGGGCGTCCATAACCGTCATCGGTTCCCCTTCCTCCGTGGGCATCCGGGGAAGGGAGACAAGCTGGGCGACGTTGCGCGTACACAGGCCCCAGCGCGTGGCGTCATTCAGCGCCCGGCGTAGAACGGCGCGGTGGTTGGGGATCGTGTACGGGGGCAGGCCGCGCTGCGCCAGATCGTTGATGTCACTCTGGACGTCGGCGGGTTGCAATCTCGTTAGGCCGTCGCGCCCCAGCGCCGGGTTGATCGATCCCTCCACAATCCCGCGATAGGAGGTCAGGGTCCGCAGGCGGAGTGAGCGGCGCAGACTCCGCGAGCCAGCGATCGAGGAATTGGCCCACGGTGAGTCGGGCCGGAGTGTCGGTGGGCAGGCCGTCCGCTTTGGCAGGCCCGGCCGCCAAGAGTTTGGCCTGGGCCTCGCGCTGAGTGCGGCCGTAGAAGGAACGCCGCCGCCCTCCGGGCAACGTCAGCTTGGCCTGCTAGCGGTCATCGCTGCGCTTGTAGATCCCCCCTCACCGTGCCCCCGTTTCGCCATGGTGTTAATCCTGGACGTCTGGTCTGGCGCGACGCGGGTCAGGCAGCCCCACGCAGGATCCCGAAGGGCCCGCGACGATCGCGGTCGGCGGCGAAAACGGCTCTGTCTGCCTCGGGCATGAGGCTCGCGGCGAGGCGCCGCAACGCTTTGGCGGCCGGACAGCGTGGCCTGGTCGAGACCACCGGGAGGCCCACGCTGTTCGCGCGCAGGACTTCCTCGTTGTAGGGGATATGTGCGCTGACCGGCATCTTCGCCATCTCGGCTAGATCGTCGCTGCTGAGCCCCGCAACCGGCTTCACCTCATTGATGATCAGTTTGCAAGTGGGCGGCAGGACACCATCCGCGTTGTTCAGTTCCAACAGCTGGTGTGTGTTCTTGGCGCTCGTTCGTTCGAGGCTTGTCGTCAGCAGGATCTGGTCCGCCTCTTCTATCGCCACGCCGACCAGGTCGGTGAAGGCGCCGGGCGTGTCCGGGATGATGTAGTCGAAGCTCTGCCGTGCCAGGTGCAAGATCTGACGGATCGTCTCCGGCTCCACCAGGCTCCAGTGCTGCGGATGAGCAGGGGCGGCGAGCACGTGCGCGCCAGACTCGTGCGGGATCAGCGCCTGATGGAGGAGGTCGGTCGAGATCTCCGAGCGGAACGCTCGTGCCAAATCGGCCACGGAAAATCGTGGTTTGAGGTCGAGCAGGACGGCGATGTCGCCGAAGCGCGTGTCGAGGTCGATTAGCAGGACGGTGCGCGGAGTCCTCGTCGCGATCACGGCGGCGAGGTTCGTCGCCAGGGTGGTTTTCCCGACCCCGCCCTTGGCGCCGACGACGGTCCAAACGTTACCGCGCTGGTCAGCCAGCTCCACCGCCGTCGTCTCCATCCCGCCCCGCCAGCGAACACCGGGGCGCGTCGCGCTCCGATCGGACGAATTGGCCCCTGTTTGATCATCGGCGGCCGCGCGCGCTTCCCTAGCGTGGGCTAAGTCCCCCCTTTCGACCGACTCCGTGCTCTGGCGCGGTTACGAGGTCAGGACACGCACCGGCCGACCGCTGAGAAACGCGAGGATGTCCTCGACCGCTTCGCCAAAGAAGACCGCGTACGTCTCTTTCGTCACGTAGCCAACGTGCGGAGTCAGCACGACGTTGTCCAGCCCCAGCAGTGGGTGTTCGGGAGGCAGCGGCTCGAGATCGAACACGTCCAGCGCCGCCCCGGCAATGGAGCGCGTGCGCAACGCCTCCACCAAGGCGAGCTCCTCAACGATTGGACCGCGGGAGGTGTTGATGAGGTACGACGTGCGCGGCATGCGCGCGAGCTCGTCAATTCCGATCAGGCCCCGCGTCCGGTCTGAGAGCACGAGATGGACGCTGACGATATCCGACCGCTCGAGCAGATCCTCCTTGTTGGCGGCCAACGTCACCCCGATCTCGTCAGCCCGCTCGCGCGTGAGATTCTGGCTCCAGGCCACCACCGACATCGCGAAGGCCTTCCCGACCGTGGCGACTTGGCTCCCCAACCGCCCCAACCCCAGGATGCCCAATGTTTTCCCCTGCACGCCTTCGCCCAGACCCGTCTGCCACTCGCCCGCCCGGACCGCGGCGTGCTCCGCCGAGATGCGCCGGAGCAGCGCCAAGATGAGCCCCCAGGTGAGCTCGGCGGTCGGATAGCCCAGCCCACCCGTCCCACAGACGGTGACGCCCGCGACGCGGGCGGCGTCCAGGTCGATGGAGGCGTTGCGCATCCCCGTCGTGACGAGCAGCCGGAGGTTGGGAAGCCGCTGGAAGACTGACCGCGGGAACGGGGTTCGTTCGCGCATCGCGACCACGATCTCCGCGTCTTGCAGCCGCTCCGCCAGGGCCGCTTCGTCCGCGAGATGGTCCGCGAACGTGATGATCTCGGCGAGCGTGGCGACAGCCTCCCAGTCGCCGAACTGTCGCGCCACCCCCTGATAGTCGTCGAGAATCGCGACGCGCATCGCCGCTCAGCCCTCCAGCCTGAAGACCCGCAGCGCGCCGAGGTG
>CAUYZA010000235.1:0-5091 GCA_963577225.1 Dehalococcoidia bacterium
CGTGTCGGCGACCTGGAAGTTGATGCTGTTGAGGCTGAGCAGGTCGTTGCCGGTGCTGAGGGCGGCGTCGAGCACTGCGGCGGTGTTGTCGATCTCGTTGACGGTGACGAGCAACGAGTTACTAAAGCGGATGCCGACCAGGACGCGGCCGTTGTCGCTGCTGAAGTCGTACTCGGCGCGGAGGGAGATGCCGCTGGTGCTGAGATCGCCAAGCTCCACACCGGCGTCGAGCAGGGCGAGGATGACCTCATCGAGGGTGGGGCGTTGGCGTCGACGATGGCCTCCAGCGCGGTGTCGCGCAGGGCGGAGACGGTCAGGCTGATGGTGGCCTGATCGTTGTCGACGGTGGCGGAAGCGCGGCCGGTGATGGTGATCTTGCCGGGCTCCAGCACAGGAGCGGAGATGAGAACGGGCTCGGCTGTGGTGGTGGGCTCTTGCGCGTGGGCACTGCCCGCCGTGAAGAGGGCGACGGTCATCAGCGCGAGCAGGGCCGCGATGATGACGAGGGTGCCGGCATCGGGCGGCGCGTGAGGAGGCGGGTGGCGGGACTGGGCAGCATTGGAAAGATCCTGTCGATTTCACTGATGCTTGGTGTGGTGTCGTTGGGCGAGACGCTACAGGTTCGAAGGATGTTCCCGGCGGGTAAAGGGGATGGCACTAGCTCTGCGTGCACGGACACGCCCGGCGAGCCAGCGCGCGATCAGTTGCGGACCTGCGTGTCGAAGAAGGCGAGCATGCGTCGCCAGGAGTCTTCGGCCGACTCTGGGTGGTGGCCGATGGCCATCTTGCGGAGGGGCCCGAGGCCGCCGATCTTGGCGAGGACGCCGGAGTGTTGGTTCATGTAGGAATGGCCGGCGTTGGGATAGACCTCAATGTCGTGGGGAACGTCGAGCTTGTCGAGGTGGCGGGTGAGTCGGCCGGGCATGCCGAGAAAGCGGGTGTCCTTGGCGCCGTAGCCAGCGAGGACGGGGCAAATGCCTTCGAGGGCGTCGGTCTCGGCGGGGACGGTGCCGTAGAAGCAGGCGGCGGCGCGCATGGAGCCGCGCGCGGCGTAGAGCAGGGCGAAGCCGCCGCCCAGGCAGAAGCCGGCGACGCCGATGCGTTCACCGTCGATGCCGTCACGTGCGGCGAGCCAGGCGCGGGCGGATTCGATGTCGTCCAGGGCGGCGCCGCCGCCGGCGGAGAGAGCGCGCATGGTGCGGGCGATGCAAAGCAGGCGCGGGCCGCCGATGTCGAGCAGGTCGGGGGCGAAGGCAGCGTAGCCGTTGTCGGCGAAGCGGCGGGCGATGCGACGGATGTCGTCGTTTAGACCGAAGGCTTCGTGGAGGACGATGATCGCGGGAGCGCCGGTCTCGGGCAGGGTGTCTCCTTGGGGAGAGTCTGGCAGCGCGAGGAAGGCGTTCATCTGGTGCCCGCGGGCAGAGGGGAAGGTGAGGTTGCGCTCGGTCACTCGGGGGGGCTCCTCGGCGTCAGGTCGAGTTGGAGGATAGGCCGGGTGGGGTCGTCGCGGGATGTCGGCGAAAGCCAAGTAGTGATCGTATTGGCCGTGGGCGAAGAGTTGGTCGCGCAAGGCGCGGTTGTCGGCGGCGCTGCGGTCGGGCCAGCCAGATGGGGGTCCACCAGCGACGCAGTGGCACCAGCGGCGTCGTTGGCGTCGCAGTGGTAGGTGGGAAGGCGCCGATCCGTGAGCGTTCGAGTCGGCGAACGGCGATCGGCAGCGGGGTGCCTCCTTTCGGAGGCAGAGGCTAGAGGAGGGGTCGCTGGGGGGTGGGCCGCCGAGGGGCGCAGCGATCTTCTTAGCCGGTTCGGGCGACGGAGTCGGGCGTCCACTCGTGCTGTGCGTAGGGGACGCGCTCCGCTTAGGCGCGCATGCGCCGCGGGGCGATCGGTCGCGGATGCGGCAAGGCGCGTGAGCTGCACGAACAACGCCCAGAGCAGGAGCGGGCCGAGAGGGATTCCGAGCGTGTTGGCCGGGAGGACCAATATCGGCAGTAGCCAGACCAGGCCGTAAACAAGGCGGGTGGGGCGATCGAAGCGCGCGGCGACGACCACCAGTCCGCCGACGAACAAGGCGGCGGTCAGCAGTGGGAGGTCGTAGTTGAACGCGTACGGCGTGATCAAGAAGGTTGCCGCAGCGGTCAAGGCGATGCGGAGGTCGTGATCCTGCGTCGAGCGCAGCGCCCGATAGAGCAGGACGAGGGCAATCAGCGCTGACGCGGCTTGGGTCAGGTAGGCGATATCGATGCCGGCACCCAGATTGCGCGTGGCAATGAAGACACTTGGCATCATCTGGCGGAATCTGCCTTCGTGTGTCTCGAGTATCTCGCGTTGGTAGGGAACGACAGATTCGAAGTAGCGTGCCCAGCCGTCGGTCCGGTGAAGAGCGTGCCGATCGCGGCGAGCGCGCCGAAGCCGAGCAGAGCGCCCAGCAGGGGGCGCGGCTCCCGCATCGCGATCAGGAGCACAGGTAACGCCACGCCAAGCTGCGGCTTAATCGTCAGCAGCCCGAAGAAAACGCCCGCCCAGAGCGGGTGCTTGCGGAGGGTGACCATTCCCGCCACGAATAGTGCCGCGGTGAGGAATCCCGTCTGCCCGGCGAAGAGGGTGACGAAGGCGGCGGGCGCGACGGCCGCACCGAGCAGCCAGGTCGATCGGGGGATGGCTTGGGGCAGCGCCCACAGAATCGCAATCGCGAACAGGACGAAGGTGAATCCCACCCAGAGGAAGTACGCCTCGATATGTGGCAGCCAGGAGCGTGGAACCGGGAGCGGAAGCGAGAGCGGCTACTCGGCGACGAGGCGGAGCCAGCGGCGGCGGCCGACGCGCAGGATGTCGTTGGGGGTGACTTGGATGTCGCCGGCCTCGACGATTTCGTCGTTGAGGCGGACGCCGCCTTGGCTGATGATGCGTTTGGCTTCACCGCGGCTGGCGGCGAGACCTGAACCGGCGATGAGAGTGGCGAGGTCGACGGTGATGGTGGTTGGGGCCGTGTCGCTGTCGCTGTCTTTGGCGAACGGCAGGGCGTGCTCGGGGATTTCGTCGGGAATCTGGCCTTGGGAGAAGACGGATGTGAAGTGCTCGGCGGCGGCGTCTGCTTCGGCTTCGCTGTGCCATTCGGTGACGATGGCGTGGGCGAGGCGTTTCTTGGCCTCCATGGGGTGGAGGGCGCCGCTTTCGAGCTGGGCGGTGATGGCGTCGACTTCGTCGCTGGGGAGGTTGGTGCCGAGGCTGAAGAAGTTGGGCAGGATGGCGTCCGGGATCGACATGGCTTTGCCGTATTGCTCGTTGGGGGCCTCGTCGATGCCGATGTAGTTGCCGGTGCTCTTGGACATGCGCAGGGTGCCGTCGGTGCCGACGAGGATGGGGAAGGTGATGGCGACCTGGGGCGGCTGCCCGTAGACGCGCTGGAGGGTGCGGCCGGCCATGATGTTGAAGGTCTGGTCAGTGCCGCCGATCTGGATATCGGCTTCGAGGGCGACGGCGTCGTAGCCCTGCATGAGGCCGTACATGAACTCGTGCAGGTAGACGGGCTCGCCTTTGTCGAGCCGCTTGCGGAAGGTGTCGCGCTCGGCGAACTGGGCGACGGTGAAGTTGGAGGCGAGTTGGATCACGTCGCCAAAGTTGAGCTTGGCCAGCCATTCGCTGTTGCGGCGCACTTCGGTGAGCTCGGCGTCGAGCAGCTTGAAGGCCTGGTCCTGGTAGGTCTGGGCGTTGCGGGCGATGGTGTCCGCGGCCTGCATGGGGCGGGCGGCGTCTTTGTCAGAGGGGTCGCCGAGCAGGGCGGTGAAGTCGCCGATGAGGAGGATGGCGGTGTGGCCAAGCTGCTGGAAGACGCGCAGCTTTCGCAGGGGGACGCAGTGGCCGAGGTGGAGGTCGGGGGCGGTGGGGTCGACGCCGAGGTAGACGCGCAGGGGTTCGTCGTCGCGGATCGACTGGGCGAGCTGGCCTTCAAGTTCGCGTTCCATGGTGATGCGGGTTTGGTCGTCGCCGAAGAGGGTGTCGCGCATGATCAGGCTGCGCTGGCGCTCGACTTCGGCGGCAAGTTCGGGCGAGAGGTCACTGGCGGCGGTCGTGTCTGTCATGCGAGCAGCTCGCGGGCGCTCATGATTGCAGGGCCGCCCGGGCGGCGATGCAGTCGGCGGCGATCTGGGCTTTGAGGGCGTCGAGGCCGTCGAACTTCCGCTCCCCGCGGATGCGGGTGACGAGGTCGACGCGGATGTCGCGGCCGTAAATGTCGCCTTCGAAGTCGAAGAGGTGGCATTCGATGGAGACGGCTTCGCCGTCGTCGATGGTGGGGCGGACGCCGATGTTGGTGACGGATTGGTAGGTCCGGTCGGAGAGCTGACTTTTGCTGTTCTGCTCGCCCACGCGAGCAAGGGTGGCGTAGACACCGTAGCCGGGCATGGCGAGGTCGGCGCCCACAGCGACGTTGGCGGTGGGAAAGCCGATCGTGCGGCCGCGCTCGGCGCCGAGAACGACGGGGCCGTGGACGGAGAAGCGTCGTCCGAGCAGCGCGTTGACGTGCTCGATCTCGCCAGCCATGAGGGCGCGACGGATCTCGGACGAGCTGACCTTGTGCCGCGGGTTCGAGGCGCGCTCTTCGATGGCGTCGTTTTCGACGGCCTCGTCCTCAATGAAGTCGATCATTTCGAGGTCGATACCCTGGTCGTCGCACATCTTCTGCAGCTCCTCGGGGTTGCCAGCGCGCTGACGGCCGAGGGCGAAGTCTGGGCCGATGACGAGCTTCTGGAGCTGGAACTCGTCGATCAGGGTGTCGACGAAGTCTTCGGCTTCGACCTGGGCAAGCTCAGAGGTGAAGGTGACGGCGGCGACGGTGTCCATCCCGCTCGCGAGCAGGAGGTCGAGGCGGTCTTCGAGGCTGGTGAGGTAGGGGACGGAGCTGTCGGGATGGACGACGTGGCGGGGGTGGGGATGGAAGGTGACGGCGGCGGCGGCGAGGCCGTCGCGGCGGGCAGACTCCTGGACGCGGCGAAGCAGGGCCTGGTGGCCGAGGTGGACGCCGTCGAAGACGCCGATGGTGAGCGCGGTGGGGCGATCGAGGGAGGCTCGTCGCAGTTCTTCGCGCGCCAG
>CAUYZA010000236.1:0-5070 GCA_963577225.1 Dehalococcoidia bacterium
ACACAGCGGGTCGTGCGGGACGGCGACATGATCCTGGTCGACGCGGGGGCCGAGGTGGACGGCTACGCGGCCGACATCACGCGCACATATCCCGTGTCGGGGCGGTTCAGCGCGGAGCAGCGGGAGATCTATGAGCTGGTCCTGCGGACCCAGCAGGCCGCGATCGACGCCGCCGGTCCGGGCGTCGAGTACAAGGAGCTGCACATGGCGGCGGCGCTGCAGATCGCGTCGGGGCTGGTCGATCTGGAAATTCTGCGAGGGGATGCGCAGTCTTTAGTCGATCAGGACGCGCACGCGCTCTTCTTCCCGCATGGTTTGGGGCACATGCTGGGTCTGGCCACGCACGACGCTGGGGGTTGCCTGGCGGGGCGCGAGCCGAGCGATCGCTTCGGACTGAAGTGGCTGCGGGCCAACCTGCCGCTGCAAGAACATTATGTCGTGACGATCGAGCCGGGGATCTATTTCATCCGGGCGCTGCTGACGGACGCCGACAAGCGGGCGCAGTATCGCGAGGCCGTGAATTGGGAGCGAGTCGACACGATGCTCGAGTTCGGCGGGATCCGGATTGAGGACGACGTGGTGGTGACGCAGGACGGGGTCGAGTTGTTGAGTGCGGCGCTGCCGCGTAGCGCGCAGTCGATGGAAGAGCTGCGTCGGGAGGCGCTTGAGGCGTGACGGCTGGATCGGGCGAGCGACTGACCCTGGCGGACGTGGCGCGCTACCCGCGGCCGGGTATGGCGGTCCCGGGGCGGATCGCGTTCACGCCCGATGGCACGTCGGTGATGTACCTGCACTCGGAGGGCGGGTCGCTCGTGCGCTCGCTGTGGGAGTACGAGATGGCGAGCGGCGAACGTCGTGTGGTGGCCGGGCCGGAGGGGGAGTCGAGACCGTTGACGCGCGAGGAGGAGCTACAGCGGGAGCGGACGCGGACGCGGACGCTGGGGGTGACGGACTACCGCTTCGCGAAGAAGGCGGCGGAGCGCCCGATCTTGATTCCGGGCGGTCCGCTGTTACGGGTGCTGCGCGGTGAGGAATCGATTGAGTTGGCGGGGACGGAGGCGGCGCTCGATGCGCGGATCAGCGCCGACGGGGCACGCGTCTCGTTCGTGCGGGCGGGGGAGCTCTGGGCGACTGAGGTCACAGGCGGCACGCCACGCCGGCTGACGTCGGACGCGGAGGAGGGGCTGACGAACGGCGCGGCGGACTTCATCGCGGCGGAGGAGCTGGAGCGGAACGGCGGGCATTGGTGGTCGCCAGACGGCGAGCGGATCGCGTTTGTGCGGGCGGACAGTCGGGCGATCGCGGAGTACACGATCGTGCATCAGGGGATGGACGCGGTGGATGTGGAGCGGCATCGCTACCCGTTCGCGGGCGATCCGAACGCGCTCGTGCGGCTTGGGGCGGTGGAGCTGGAGTCGGGCGCGACGACGTGGATGGATCTCGGCGCCGACCAGGACATCTATCTGGCGCGGGTAGCGTGGCGGCCCGACGGGGTGCTGACGGCGCAGGTGCTGTCGCGCGACCAGACGTCGCTGCGGCTACTGGCATTTGGTGTCGATGGGGCGGCGACCGTCTTGATCGAGGAAGAGCAGGAACCGTGGATCAACCTCAGCCACGACGCCCGGTTCCTGGAGTCGGGCGAGATCTTGTGGTCGTCGGAACGGACGGGGTTCCGGCATCTGTCCGTGCATGACGCGTCGGGGACGCTGCTGCGGACGCTGACGGAGGGGGAGTGGGTGGTGACGCGGGTGGTGGAGGTGGATGAGTCCGGTGGTTGGGTCTACTTCATGGCGACGCGGGAGTCGCCGCTGGAGCGGCATTTATATCGGGCGCCGCTTGCGGGCGGCGCGATCGAGCGCCTGACGGAGGAGCCGGGCTGGCACGACGTGGTCGTCTCGCCTTTGGGGGATGCGTTCGTCGACACGTATTCGTCGGCGGAGCGTGCGCCGGTCGTGACGCTGCGCTCGCTCGCCGGCGCCGAGCAGGTCGCCCTGTACGACAATGACGGGTTGACGTCGTCGAGGTTGGGGCTGCAGTCGCCGGAGTTTCTGTCGTTGCAGGCGGACGATGGAACGGAGCTATGGGGCTCCATCTACCGTCCCGATCCGCTGGAGGAGGGACGACGCTACCCGCTGGTGGTGTCCGTCTATGGGGGGCCGCACGCGCAGACGGTGACGAACTCTTGGGGCGCGGCGGTGGACATGCGCGCGCAGTACCTGGCGCAGCAGGGCTACGTGGTGGTCCGCGTGGACAATCGAGGCAGCGCCAACCGGGGGCTGGCCTTCGAGGCGCATCTCAACCGGCGGATGGGAACGGTGGAGGTGGAGGACCAGCTGGCGGCGGTGCGCTTCCTGGCGTCGATGCCGTATGTCGATGGGGATCGGGTGGGGATCTATGGCTGGTCGTACGGGGGCTACATGAGCTGCATGTGCCTGATGCAGGCGCCGGAGGTGTTCAAGGTTGGGGTGGCGGGGGCGCCGGTGACGCACTGGGACGGCTACGACACGGGTTACACCGAGCGCTACATGGGCACGCCGCAGTCGAATGAGGCTGGCTACGAGCAGGGCGCGGTGATGGCGCACGTGGAGGGATTGGCGGGCAAGTTGCTGCTGGTGCACGGCGGGATCGACGAGAACGTGCACTTCCGCCACACGGCGCGCCTGATCACGGCGTTGACGGCGGCGCAGAAGCCGTACGACTTGCTGCTATTCCCGGAGGAGCGGCATATGCCGCGAGACGCGGCGGGGCTGGAGTACCAGGAGCGGCGGCTGTTTGAGTACTTCGAGGCGAATCTGTAAGGGGTCCGGACCCGCCCGGCCGAAAAGCATCGCGTGGCCGGTGGATGGGATCAGTGAGTTCCGGAATCGGGCCGTAGACTCGGAAAGCAAGGCGCGAGCACCATGACCATTGTCCGCGTGCCTCTGTTGACGGACCACGAGTTACAGGGCGCCTTTCGCTATCGCGATCTGTTCCAGCTACTCCCTCCGCGACCGGATGACCCCAGACCTCCCGTCCTAGCCGCTGCCTACGGACTGACGCTTGAGGTTGATTACGATCACCGTGTCGTGCCCGAGCGCAACGACGATGTCTTCGCTCATGACATCGCTGAACGCGAGCGAGTGAAGTCCATGCGCAAGAAGGCGGCGGGGCGACCCGACCAGGAGATCGAAGAGTCCTGGTGGGACGCAGACAAAGAGAGCCGTGCGATGCAAAGAGGTCAGGCAGTGGTGCAGAAGATCGCGCTCCTACTCTCCGTCTTAACCAATCATCACTTCCGGGCGGCGCCAGCTGCGCAGCTCTGGGTACTAAACGAGTCGAAGACCGAAGTGGAGTGGCGGCAGCCTGGGTATCCCTCCTTCGTGCCCGGCCCGACGGACACGCTGTCGCAGGTGGCTGAGCAGGCCCCGACGGTCCCGCATGAGGAGTATTACGCGCGGGGCCGAGGCCGCTACGTAGACCGCCCGGAGTTAAAGGTACCGGGCAGTTTGACGGAGTCGTTGGACAGATATTTTGCTCTGTCCGAGCCCCGCCAGTTGGGCTTCGCGCGGGCGGTCCGACTGATTGGGCACGGCTCGGATGTCTTGCCGCTGTCACGTAGCCTCTCGCTGGCTGCCGCAGTCATCGCGGTGGACACCTTGGTCCACCTCGATGATCCCGAGCTAGAGACCTGTCCGGAATGCAGCGCGTTGCTGAGCGACGAGAGCTGCGACAGGTGTGGTGCTCCGAGATTCCGCCTCACGAGTCGCTTCCGCGAGTTCGTCGACGCGCTTCTGGGGGACGCGGAGCTCGCGAGCCACCTATACCGAGCACGGTCCGATCTTGTTCACCGGGGAGTACCTTTGCGATCGGACGAGTACGACAGCGGATTCTCGATCGGAGAAAACGACTCTCAGTTCGGGCTTGAGTTCGGGGCAGTCGCCGCAGCGCGAGCAGTTCTTCTGAATTGGCTGTGGAGTCAGTCTCAAGACTAAGAACGGGTGGGACTGACTCGGATGGCGCCCGGGGCAACAGATGCAGTGCGCGGTGCTAGAGAACGGAAAGGAGTCGTTCGCGAGCGGAGAGGCCGTTCGACTGCGGGGTAGGTTAGCGTCGAAGAGGGAGACCAGGCCGGGCAGGACGACGACGGTCGCGAGCCAGCTGAGCGACATCATCGTGAGCAAGGGCGCGCCGACAATGATGTAGGGCACGAGCGAGGCGAAGAGCGGTGGGATGAAGCCCAGCGCGATGATGAGGGCGTTGCGGGTGAGGGCGCGGGCGGGCTCCTCGAAGAACTAAGCCAGGGCGGCGGCGCTGGACGGCTGCTCCGAGCGCAGGGCCCGGAAGCGTTGGATGAAGTGAATCGCGAAGTCGATGCCGATGCCGAGCACGAGGGTGGAGAGTACGGCCATGGGCATGTCGTAGTCCTTGCCGACGAAGCCGGCGACGCCGTAGACGAGCACGATCGCGGCAGCCAGCGGCACGATGGCGATCGCGGCCCAACGGATCAAGCGGAAGAGCAGGATCATCAAGGCGAGGACGATGGCCAGCGTGGTGAGGAAGGCGTCGAGCATGCCGGAGACCATCTTGTTCTGCCAAACCAGGTTGAGAAAGGTCTCGCCGGCCCACTCCGAAACGATCCCGGCCGGCAGGGGATTGGTGGCGAGATAGGCGTCGGTTGCGTCGATCACGCGCTGCATGGCCTGTTTGTCGCCGTCCCTCATGCGCAGTTGCAGATTGGCCGCGAGGCGGTCGGGCGCGATCAGCGAGGAGACGAGCGGCCCCGCCGGGCCAGATTCGGCGGCGGCGAGCAGGGTGTCGTTGTCCGCTTGCGTGCCGCCGAGGCTGCCGGTCCCGCTGACTGATCGGATCGCGCCGGCGTAGGTCGTCGACGTGCCGATCTCGTCGACTTGGGACCAGACGGATTCGACGCCTTCGAGCCAGGAGAGGGTCGCGGGGCTGGTGAGCTGATCCGGGTCAGCCGTTGTGAGCAGGGGATTGGCGTTAAAGGTGCCGCCGAATTGCTCGTTCAGAGTGTTGGTCGCTTGCCGGATTTCGCTGCCGCTCTTAAACCAGCGCACGGGGTTGTCATTG
>CAUYZA010000237.1:0-5052 GCA_963577225.1 Dehalococcoidia bacterium
GTAACCCTGCGCCCAGGTCGTCTCGCCGGCCAGGATCGGGGCGAGGTACTTGGCCTTCTGTTCGTCCGTGCCGTGCATGATCAGCGTGGGTCCCAGCATCGCGACGCCGGAACCGCCAACCCCCGGTGCCCCCGCCTCGGCCAGCTCCTGATTGAGGATGAACTGCTCCATCGGTGAGAGCCCGGCGCCGCCGTACTCCTCGGGCCAGTGGGGAGCGACCCAGCCACGGGCGTCGAGTGCGCTGGCCCAGTCCCGAGCGGCCGACTCTTTCTCGGCTTCGCCGGACTTGCGGTCGAACTCCCAGACGCGCTCGGGCAGGCTGCCGCGCCGCGCCAACTCGGCGTAGCGCTCAGGCAGCTCGTCGGCGATCAGCGTCTTGACCTCGGCGCGAAACGCGGCTTGCTCGGGGCTGTCGGTCCAGTCCACGTGTCGTTCCTCCCGGGCTCCTGGCGAGCTCACGACGCCCCGATGGTACTCGTCGACGGATGCTTGCGCTTACCCCGGCCGGCTAGGGACGGAGTTGGTGGTAGGACGGCCCTGTCTCGCGCAGCGGCGCGGCGAGGTTGGCGAACTCGCACAGCAGCGGTCGGGTCTCCCGCGGGTCGATGATCTCCTCGATCCAGAACGTCTCGGCGGTGCGGAACGGCGAACGAAGCTGCGTCAGACGCTCCTGGATCTCCTCCAGCTTGGCCTGGGGGTCGGGCGCGGCGGCGAGATCGGCGCGGTAGGCTGCCTCGATCCCACCCTCCAGCGGCAGCGAGCCCCAGCGCGCCGAGGGCCAGGCGTAGCGGTACGAGAGCCGCGAGCCGTTCTGGTGCGCGCCCCCCGCGACGCCGAACACGTTCCGCACGATCACGGAGCACCAGGGCACCGTCGACTGCCAGATCGCCGACATGGCGTGTACGCCGCGCCGGATCGTCGCGGTCTCCTCCGCCTCACGGCCGATCAGGAAGCCGGGGCAGTCGACGAAGTGCACGATCGGTAGGTGAAACGTTTGCGCCAGATCGACGTGACGCGTGACCTTGTCGCAGGTGTCGGCGGTCCAGGCGCCCGCGTAGTGATAGGGATCGCCGGCCAGAATCGCGACGGGCCAGCCGTCGATCCGGGCCAGCCCGGTGATGATCGCTCGGCCCCACTCACGGCCGAACTCGAAGAACGATCCCTCGTCGACCAGGGTCTCAACGATCGGTCGCATTTTGTACGGCTTGCGGATGTCGCGCGGGATGGCCGAGATCAGGTGTTCGTCGCGACGCTCGGGGTCGTCGCTGGGTTCGACCCGCGGCGGCAGCTCATCGACCGACGACGGCAGATAGGAGAGGAAGCGCGCGGCGGCGGCGAAGGCCTCGACCTCCGTGTCGACGGCGTGGTCGACGGCGCCGTTGCGTGTGTGGATCTTCCAGCCGCCCAGCTCCTGCTTGTCGATCTTCTGCCCCAGCCGCTCGACGACCGGGGGACCGGCAACGAACAGGGCGGAGACTTCCTTGACCAGGACTGAGAAGTGCGACGCGGCCAGATGCGCCGCCCCCAGCCCGGCCACCGATCCGAGTCCCAGCGCCACGCGTGGCACCGTGCCCAGGTTGGAGACGACCCACTCCCAGCCCGCAGCGCCGGGCACGTTGGCGCGGCCTCGCGTCTCGATCGTCTTGACCGAGCCACCCCCGCCAGAGCCTTCGATCAGGCGCAGCAACGGCAGGCGAAGCTGGTTGGCCATCTGCTCCGCCATGTGGTGTTTCTCTTTGATCGTGCCGTCTGCGGAGCCACCCCGCACCGTGAAGTCGTCCCCCGCGACCACCACCGCGCGCCCGTCGACTTGGGCCCTTCCGAAGATGAAGTTGGATGGCGTCAGCCCGATCAACTCGCCGGCGTCGTCGTACTCGGCCATGCCCGCGATGGCGCCGATTTCATGGAAGCTGCTGTGGTCGACCAACTTGTCGATTCGCTCGCGAATGGTGAGACGGCCACCGTCATGCTGGCGCTGGATCTTGTCGGCGCCGCCGAGCTCGAACGCCAGCGCCTCGCGCCGGCGCAGCTCTTCCAGTTCTGGTTCCCAGCTCATGGCGGCCCCTTCGCACTCCGCTTCCGGTCGCTCCGGAGGGCGACACGGTCACGCGCGGTCATCCTACGACGGGGCCAAGGGTACGGCAGGGACGCGCAGGGTGAGGCTGCCGGATTGCTCGATGCGTCAGGGTCCCCGCCGCACCGGCTGTGCTGCGGCAGGCGTCCGTGCTGCGCTCGGACCGTCGCCGAGGCCCGCGAGGGCGCGTCGCTGCAGGCTGCCCACCTCGTCCGGGGTGCGCTGGAGGCTCGTTGCGATCCGCCCCGTCGACTGGCCCAGGACCAGACGCCGGAATAGCATCTGCTGCTCCGTCGCTGTCAGCCGCAGTAATGGACGGTCCGCGCGAGCGCCGCATGACTCGCGCATTACTTGCCAGCTGGCGCGAGTGACGGCCCGCAGTGCGCAGGCATCGACGTCGCCTTCCAGGTTGTCCGGAGACGACGCCACATCCGCCAACGCCGCGAGAACGCGGACCGTCACCAGCCGAGCCAGATCAGCATCCCCCGTCAGGAAGAGGGAGAATCGTCCGAGGATGCTGGCGTCCGATGCGCACCGCGCACGATCGCTCAACGTCTTTGACGGAAGCGAGGCGGCGTGGCATCGGTGTTGCCCTTCGCTACCCGCTGCAATGAACGGGGCGCGAGCGTACGTGGGTCCGAGATTACTTCACTAGTGAATAATGTGGCAAACACCGACATACCGCACACGCCAAATTCGGCGCGATTCGCACCTTCCCCATTCGCGCGCGCAGTGGCTCCAGATAGAATCGCCAGTTGCGCCGCCTACCCTGCGACCGATCATTCGCACTACGGAGGCGTGTGCCAGCGCCGCGCTGCGCGCCGCTAGGCGTCAATGCCGCGCCGAGCGAGCCGGCCTGCCCCGGCCTGCGTGTGGACGCCGTCACGCACGACCGGCACACCGTTGACGATCACGTGTGGCATCCCGAGTGGCGCCTGGCGGGGCTCGTCGTAGGTGGAGCGCTCGGCGACCGTGGCCGGATCGAACACCACCAGGTCCGCGATCGCCCCCTCGCGGATCGTCCCGCGACCGGGCAGGTCGAACTTCGCCGCCGCCATGCCGGTCATCTTGTGAATCGCTTCGGGCAGTGTGAGCAGTCCCTCGTCGCGGGCGTAATGGCCGAGGATGCGGGGGTAGCTGCCGAAGTGTCGCGGGTGGGGCTTCGAGCCCCAGCCGATCCCGTCGGTGCCGATCATCGTGCTGGGGTGCTGCATCACCGTGCGGACGTCATTCTCCGCGATTGAGAAGAGGATGGCGATGACGGCGTCGCCGGCCTCGTCGACGACCCGCTGCGCCGCCTGGTCGGTGGGCAAGCCCCAGCGATCCTGGAACTGCTCGATGCTCAGGCCCTCCCACTCGGGATGCCCCGGCACCGAGGCAAGCCGGACGTCGGCGCCCTCGAGTTCGGCGTCGCCGTGGCCGCCGGCGAACCAGCCGTTCTGGATGATCGCGAAGAGCCGCGTACTGCCCGCCGTATAGGGGTACTGATCGGCCGTGACGTCCTCGCCGGCCGCGCGGGCTGTCTCTATCTGGGCCAGCGAGTCGTGCACTCGGCCCCAGAAAGGCTTGCCCGACGCCTTGTGGTGCGAGATTTGGACGCGGATTCCCGCCCGTCGTCCAATCTCGATCGCTTCCGCGTGCGCCTCTAGCAGCGTCTCGCCTTCGCCGCGTACGTGTGACGTGTAGAGCGCGCCGAAGTCGGCGCAGTCACGCGCCAGTTCGACGATCTGGTCTGTCGTCGAGTAGCGCCCGGGTTCGTAGATCAGCCCCGTCGACATGCCGACCGCGCCCGCCTCCAGGCCGTCGCGCAGCCAGCCGCGCATCTGCGCCAGCTCTTCGGCGTCGGGGGCGCACGACTCAGCGGGACTGCCCAGGGCACCATCCCGCAGCGTGTCATAGCCGACCAACGAGGCCGCGTTGATCGATGGGGGGGTGCTGCTCGATCGCAGCGAAGTAGCCGGAATATGAGTCCCACGACGGCAGGGAGCCGGCCTCGGCCGTGCGACGGCTGACGCTCATCGGCACGACGCCCGCGTCGCAGTTGCCGTTGATTACCGTCGTGACGCCCTGCATCGATTTCCCGAGCATGTCGGGTTCCGCGAAGATCAGAGCGTCGTCGTGGGCGTGGACGTCGATGAAGCCGGGCGCGACGGCGTGATTGCGGGCGTCGATCGTGATGCCGGCCTCAGCGCCGGAGGCGTCGCCGACGAGCGCGATGCGGTCGCCCTTAACGCCGATGTCGACGCGTGCGCCGTCGGACCCGCTGCCGTCGTAGACGGTGCCGCCTCGGATGATCAGATCGAAGTTTTGTGGCACGCGTGCCTCCTGAGCCATTGCCGGCCCCGAGTCTACGGCGCACGACACGTCGCATCGCGCATATGGAGGTGTCCGCTTTAGACTGGCCGCCGCTTAGCCCGGGCGGCGCGGCCCGACTGTATGGGGAGATTCACGATGAAACTCGGAATGTTCACGATGCCCAGCCATCCCCCGGAGCGCTCCCTGGCGAACGGACACGAGTTCGACATCCAGACGCTCGTTTGGGGCGACGAGTACGGCTTCGAGGAGGCCTGGATCGGCGAGCATCACACCTCGATTTGGGAGCCGCAGCCCTCGCCGGATCTGCTGATGATCGAAGGGTTTCGGGCCACGGAGAATATCCGGATCGGCAGCGGCGGTTTCTTGCTGCCCTATCACCACCCCGCCGAACTGGCCAACCGGGTGGCGATGCTGGATCACATCTCCGGCGGCCGACTCAACTTCGGCATCGCGGCCTCCGGCCTGCCATCCGACTGGGAGATGTTCCAAGTCGACGGCCTGGGCGGCGAGAACCGCGACATGACCCGCGAGGCGATCGACTGCATCCTGCACCTGTGGACGCAGGAGCCCGGCTGGGTCCACGAGGGGAAGTATTGGAAAGCTGCGGTACCCAAGCCGGTCGAGCCCGGGCTCTATCACCATCTCAAGCCATTGTAGAAGCC
>CAUYZA010000238.1:0-5014 GCA_963577225.1 Dehalococcoidia bacterium
TAGCCCACTCAAGCGCGAGTCAGCCATGAGCCCCAGCCAACCCGAGCCCCCCAGCGAAACGAATCCCGAGCCGCCCCCACAACGGGTCGCGCCAATCTCGTTCCCGCGCGAGGAGCCGGTCCTCGCCCGCCCCGGTGAGCACGACGCTCAGTCCGTGCGCGACGCATTCCGTGAAACCTCGTTCGCGCTGCGCCCGGACCTGGACTGGCTGCTGGCGTCGTTGCGGATGCAGCGGCGCATCGTCGAAAACTCGTACCCGTCGAAGTTCCGCAACCAGCGCTATGCCTCGGCGCTACTGCTCTGGTCGCGGATCTACACGACGGGGGTGGATCTGATCTCCTTGACGGCGCGTGCGTCCTACGTGGCGGCACCGCCGCTGGTGCGGGCGTCGCTGGAGTGGCTGGGGGCTGAGCAAGCCGTCGTCGGCAGCGAACAGGCCGACTACGAAGCCTGGCTGCGCGAAGCGTTCGAACCGTCACGGGAGTTCTCTGCCACAGACGTCGGCATGGGACAGTACATGGCGGGCCAGCAGGTGGCACAGAGCGCGGAGTTGAGCGCGATCTATCGAGCGGCGAGCGAGTTGGCGCGGCCGCATTTTGGCGCCTCAGCGATGCTCGTCGCGCCCGAGTCGAATCGGCAGCGGATCGCCGTGCACTGGGGTGACCAGTCGTTCCACTTCGGTTGGGCACAGCTCTTGTTCGGATGGCAGATCGCCGTGCAGGATCGCCAATTGCGCTTCGCAATCGGACGGGACCTGTTCGCGGTCGAGGCGGAGGACCGCGAGGAGTACCACGCCCTCCACCGTCGGGCGGGATCGTTGCTGGAGGCCCCCGATCGCTGCCGGGCGGAGTGGGTCGAACAAGAGGGCCGGGCCCGCCTGCTCCTGCATCAGTTTCGTCGTCAGCCAGGTGGCGCGCCCAAGCAGATCCTGCTCTAGGATCCCGGCAATTGTGCGGGGCAGTCGATTCGGGTGATCAGCGATCACCGGGGACAAGCGATTGTCAGTGAAGCGGGCGTCTGCAACGCTCGCAGCCCGGAGGGAACAACATGGCGACCAAGATCGGGATCAACGGATTCGGCCGCATCGGGCGCCAGGTGCTCAAGAGCATCCTGGACTTCCACGAGGACGACCTGGAGGTCGTGGCGCTCAACGATCTGACCGATTCGGACACGAACGCGCATCTCTTCAAGTACGACACCAACTACGGGCGCTATCCCGGCGAGGTCTCCGTCGAAGACGGCGCGCTCGTGATCGACGGCCACAAGATCACAGTGCTCTCCGAGCGCGACCCGGCCAAGATCCCGTGGGGCGACTACGGCGTGGAAGTCGTGATCGAATCGACAGGCATCTTCACCAAGGCGGAGCAGGCCAAAGGCCATCTGGCGAATGGGCCGAAGAAGGTGATCATCTCGGCGCCGGCCTCGGACGAGGACATCACGATCGTGCTCGGCGTCAACGACGAGGCCTACGACCCAGCCGTCCACCACGTCATCTCCAACGCCTCCTGCACCACGAATTGCCTGGCGCCGGTGGCGAAGGTGTTGGACGACACCGTCGGAATCAAAAGCGGGATCATGTCGACGATCCACGCCTACACCAACGACCAGTCGATTCTGGACACGGTGCACAGCGATCTGCGTCGAGCGCGAACGGCCGGGGCGAACATCATCCCCACCTCCACCGGCGCGGCGCGGGCCGTGGGGCTAGTTCTGCCCCACCTCAACGGCAAGCTGAACGGCATGGCCTTCCGCGTGCCGACGACGACAGTCTCCGTGGTCGATCTGGTGATCGACGCGGAGCGTGCAACGTCGGTCGAGGAGGTCAATGGGGCCTTCGAGAAGGCGGCGACCGATCGCGAGAACCCGCTCTACGGAATCCTGGACTACAACGAGGAGCCGCTGGTCTCAAGCGACTACCGCGGCTCGCCCTACAGCGCCGTGATCGACGGGCTGAGCACGATGGTGCTGAACGGGACCCAGGTGAAGGTCGTCGCGTGGTACGACAACGAATGGGCGTACTCGGTGCGGGTCGGCGATCTGGCCGTCAAGCTGGGCGCGTCGCTCTAGATTCCCACCCCAGCCAGGGCCGGTTTGCGCAAACCAGCGACGGGCGTCGTCGGTAGGCGACGCCTACACTGGACACCATGTTTGAATCGCTGACCGACAAGCTGGGTGGCGTCTTCGGCAAGCTGGGACGCCGCGGCACGCTGACCGAAACGGACCTCGACGAAGCGCTGCGCGAAGTGCGCTTGGCGCTGCTTGAGGCCGACGTCAACTACAAGGTCGCGCGCGACTTCATCAAGGCCGTCAAGGCGCGCGCGCTCACCGACGCCGTGGTGCAGAGCATCAACCCGACGCAGCAGGTGATCAACATCATCCACGAGGAGTTGGTCGCGCTGCTCGGCGGCGAAGCGCCGCGCATCCAGCGCGCCTCGCACCCCCCCACGATCATCATGCTTGTGGGGCTGCAGGGCGCCGGGAAGACCACCACGGCGGCCAAGCTGGCCGTCCACATGCGGCGCGGTGGCGACCGACCGCTGCTCATCGCGGCCGACGTCTACCGCCCCGCCGCGATCGAACAACTCCAGCAGCTCGGCGCGCAACTCGACCTCAACGTTTTCGACGAGGGACAGGGCGACCCACGCGAGATCGTCGAACACGGCCTCGCCGAAGCCAAGCGGCTGGGATCCGTCGTCGTGATTATCGACACGGCCGGGCGGCTGCACGTCGACGACGAGATGATGCAAGAGATCCGCGACCTCAAATCGCGCTTCGAACCGCACGAGATCTTGCTTGTAGCGGACTCGATGGCCGGGCAAGATGCCGTCTCGGCGGCGGACGCGTTCCACCAAGCGGTCGAGATTTCCGGCGTCGTCCTGACCAAGATCGACGGCGATGCACGCGGCGGCGCGGCGCTCTCCATTCGGGCCGTGACCGGTGCACCGATCAAGTTCCTCGGCACCGGTGAGCGAGCAGACGAGTTCGAGGCGTTCCATCCCGACCGGCTGGCCGGCCGCATCCTGGGTCAGGGCGACCTGGCGACGCTGGCCGAGCGCGCGCAGGCCGAGTTCGGCGAGGAGGACGCGGCGACGCTGCAGAAGCGGATGCAAAACGGCACGTTCGGGCTGGACGACTTCTTGGAGCAGTACAAACGGGTGGAGAACATGGGCTCGATCAGCCAGCTGCTCTCCATGATCCCGGGCATGGGCAACATCAAGCAACAACTCGACGTCGACAACCTGGACGAAGGGTTCTTCTCGCGGGTGGAGGCGATCATTTCATCGATGACGCCCCACGAACGCCGTCACCCTGAAGTCATCAAGGGCAGCCGTAAACGACGCATCTCTACGGGCAGTGGAACCAGCCCCCAGGACGTCAACCAGCTCTTGAACCAGTTCAAAGAAGCGAAGAAGATTATGAAGGCGGTCTCCAGCGGCAAGATGGGTGGCCTGTTGGCTGGCTCCCGCTGATCTCCGACGTACGCTGAAAACCGACGGGCCCGCTCCGGCGGATCACAGGAAGAGGAAAACACATTGTTGAAACTGCGTCTGGCCCGCACGGGCCGGAAGAAGCGACCGTCGTACCGCATTGTGGTGACGGAGCACACGGCGCCGCGCGATGGCCGATTCCTGGAGATTCTGGGGCAATACGACCCCGTCGTCGACCCTGCCGCGGTGACGCTGAACAACGAGCGCATCGCCTACTGGCTCTCGCACGGGGCGCAGCCGACCCAGACGGTGCATCGCCTGCTGGCCAAAGAGGGGCTGATCGCCGACTACCAGGCCAAGCCGCGTAGCAAGCGCGCGGACGCCAAGGTGAAGGCGATCGCCAACGCCGCGGCCGCAGCGGAGGCGGACGCTGCGGGCGAGACGGCCAGCGCCAAGGCGGGGGAGTAGCCGGTGCACGACTTGATCGAATACATCGCCAACTGGATCGTCGACGACGCGGACGCCGTTTCCGTGCACGAGAGCGAGCGCGGCAACCGCGCCATCATTCGGCTTGAGGTTGACGAGTCCGACATGGGCCGTGTGATCGGCCGTGAGGGGCGGCTCGCCAGCGCGATGCGCACACTGCTCCACGTCTCGGGCCAGATCCGCGACCAGCAAGCGTCGCTCGAAATCCGCTAGTTCGTCATGCCACTGCGCGCCGTCAAACGACGCCGCACACCGCCCAGCGCCCGTGCGGGTTTCCGCGCGGTGGGGTTGATCCTGCGCCCGCGCGGGCTGCACGGCGAGCTCAAAGTGCAGTCGCTGACAGACTTCCCCGAGCGCTTCGATGTTGGCGCCACCATCTATCTCGATGGAGAGCCACGCGAAGTTCTGGCCTCGCGCTACGAAGCCGAAACCGCTCACATCCAGATCGAGGGCGTGAGGAGCCGCATTGAGGCCGATCAGCTGCGCGGCTTGCTGCTGGAAGTGCCGGAGGGCGATCAGGCCGAGCTCTCCGAGGGCGAGTTCTACCTCGACGAGCTGGAGGGCTGCGCCGTCGTCGACGAAGCAGGAAACGCCGTCGGCGTGGTGCGGGAAGTGCTGCAACCCGGCGCGAACGACGTCTACGTCGTCGCTCGCGAGGGGCGATCGGATCTGCTGCTGCCGGCGATCACGGGGGTGGTGCTGGAGATCCGGATGGAGGATCGCACCGTCGTGGTCGATGTGCCGCCCGGCTTGGAGCGGGACAGCGCGGACTAGATCAGTCCTCGATTGAACGGGCGCGGGTGGCTGGGTACAGTGCCAAAAGAGCAGCGTCGGGGGCGCCCAGAGGCCCGCGACGTCGCGTCGAGACCCCTGGGGATATAGCTCAGTTGGGAGAGCGCGTCGTTCGCAACGACGAGGTCGGGGGTTCGAGTCCCCCTATCTCCACCACACTCATCTCACCGCTCAGTCATCTCCGGTCGACCCGGCGGAAGAGCGGCGGGGGAACAGACCTATGGGTTCAATTCGAGGTTGGCAGTGCTGGGTGGCTAGAGCGGCTCGCGGAGATCGCCACCGACTGCGTGCGTGAGGCACCCAGCACT
>CAUYZA010000239.1:0-5001 GCA_963577225.1 Dehalococcoidia bacterium
TCCCGATCCGACGTCACCACCACCAACGACGCCGGATTCGCGTCCCCCTCCACCAACTCCACGATCCGGTCGTCCGCCGCATTGCGCCCACCCGGCGCGTAGACCACCTCAATCGACGCCCCATCGCCCGCCGCCAAGCCCGACAGCGGACGCCCGTCGATCACCAGCGTCAGCCCCTCCCACTCCCTCGCAGCCCCGCTCGACGCCCACACGCTCAGGTCCTCCGCCAAGCGATGGATCGCGCCCGGCCGGTCCCGCCACCAGCCGTCAGGCCGCGACCCAATCACGTTCATCGCATCGACCAGCAACCAGGCCACGCCGGCCTCCCCACCGTCCCGGCAGCCTACGCGAGCCCAGAGCCCTTCCCGTCTATATCCGGCGACAAGCAGCCCTCACTTGTCGTTTGGTACTCTGTCGCGCAACAACGAGCGTCCCGCATCCCGTCGCAGGCGGGCGACCGAGGAGCAACCATGACCACCAGCAGCCAGTCCGTCGTCACCCAGGAGCGTTTCGACACCGGGCGCACCTATGACGAGTACTTCGCCTACATCGGCAGCGACGAGAACCTCGCCCGCGAAGCGCCCGGCGGCCGCCCTCGCCAGAACAACACGGATCGCTTCCAGAAGAACTTCGCCGAGTTCGAAATCAGCGACGAAGAGGCGGCCCGCCTCCAGGCCCTGCCCAAGCTCAAGATGCTTGTGATCGGCGAGGACTGGTGCCCGGACGTCTTCCGCGGCGCGCCCGCCCTGGGCAAAATCGCCGCCTGCGCCGGCTGGGAAGCCCGCTTCCTCCAGCGCGACGACAACAACGACATCATTCAAGAGTTCCTCAAGGACGGGGAGTTCGAATCCATCCCCGTCGCCGTGCTCTACACCCTGGACCACGAATACGTCGGCCATTTCATTGAACGCCCCGCCGTCGCCAACGAGCACATGGCCGAAATGCAGAAGCGCTTCACCCGCCAGGACGGCGAGTCCGAAGACGAGATGCGGACCCGCCTGCGCGAGGCCTACCGCGAACTCCAGCAGTCTGACGAATGGAACCGCTGGCGTCACGCCACCCTCGATGAAATCGAGGCGCTGGCCAAGAACGCCTAGTCGGCTCGGACCGCAGCACAACGAAAAGCGCCCGGCATCCGCCGGGCGCTTCGCTTACAAGTCGCTGGGCGTCAGCAGCACGACCGGGATATGCCGCTCCGTGCGCGCCACGTAGTTGTCGTAGAGCGGCCAGACCTCCAGCAGGTTCGGCCACAGCCGCTCGCGCTCCTCAGAGCTGACCTCTTCCGCGCGCACCCGCGTCGCCTTGCCTCGGATCTCGATCGTGACTTCCGGATTCGCCTGCAGATTGAGCCACCACTTCGGAGTCAGATCGAACCCACCGCTCGACGCAACAACCACGTACCCATCGCCATCCTCGATGTAGATCAGCGGCACCTGTCGTATCTTCCCCGTCCTGCGCCCCGTCGTACGCAGGATCATGTGATTGCGGCTGCCCGGGAAGGCCCCTCGGCTGACGTGGACCAACCAGCCGTGGAAGCGCGTCAGATACACCCGCAAGATCCGAATATGGACGACTTGCACGCCCCAACGACCCGACAACAGCATCAACCAGTGCAGCCGCTTCTCCGAGCGGGCCATGGGGTCTCCAGTCGTTGCTCGGACAGCCAATCTAGCGGGATTGCCACCGTCCCACGAAACATTGAACCGGCACACCCGTGCCACTCCCCCGACACAAAACGCGGTACGCGACCCACGATGCGCGTGCGAATCTGGCTGCCCCAATCGAGAACGATTGTTCTCACCGAACGCTCCTGAGAGCCCGCGCGAGATCGCCGCCGATCTCGGCCTGCCCGAGACCATCGTCGCCAAAGACCTCCGACGCCTGCACAAGGCCCTCCTCCGACGCGGCCAGCGCCACCTCACGGCCGAGGGCCTGCGCGCCGTCGATGTCTACAAACGCATCCAGCGCGTCCTCTGGGACGGCATCGACGAACTGCGCGACGAGGGCGACCACAAGGCCGTCGCCCCCTTCGCCCGCGCCCTCACCGACACACAGAAAGCCATCGACGCCATGAACGAACGCATCAACCGCGACCTCAATGACGAGGAAGACGGCCTCGCCCTGCGCGACATCGTCGCCCAGTTCGGCCACGACGAAATCGAAGCCGCCGCTCAGCCCCATCTCGAGAACGAGGCGCAGCCGAGCCCGACGCCAACCCCGACGACAGCGCCAGCCGCGCTCGATCCCGCCAACGACGACTCCGACGCAAGCGACGACGAGACCCCCTCCGAGTGACCCCACCCCAACCCCACCAACAACCCCAGCAGCGACGCCAAAAACCCCACCCCATGGATCCCGCCACCATCACCACCCTCGGCACCGCCCTCGGCGGCCTGCTCGCCGCCCTCGCCCAGTGGTCCTGGCTGAACGGCCCCCGACGCAACAGCCGCCGTGCCCGCATCCGCCACATCGAAGACCGCCTCGCCACCACCGAGGACGCCCTCGACCGCTGCCTCTCCCAACTCCGCAGCAAGCGCCGCCGCCGCCAAAGACGGCCACCCCCACAAGCATCGCGCGAGCAGGGGGCCACGGGGGCGTGCCGCCCCCGTCCTAAAACAACAGCACGGCTCAACACACCACTCCCCCTCACCACCCCAACACCACCGCCACATCCCCTCGCAACTCTGCCTCCGTAATCGTCCCCTCGTAGCGCGAAAAGATCCGCCCATCCCGATCAATCACGAACACCCACGGCTCGCTCGGCAGCCGCCACGCCTTGAACGCCGGCGCCTCGCGTAACGCCTCCGGCTCATCCGGGTTCTCAAACACCTCCACGTGGATCGCATTCAGCTCGCCCGCGTTCGACCGCCAGACGCTCTTCACCACCTCCAGCGCCGGCCCGCACGTCCGCGAATGGCAGAACGCCGGCGTCGAAAAGATCAAGACCAGCGGCCGCCGCGTCGCCAGCGCCTCATCGATACTGAGCTGATACAGCCCCGGCTCCGGCGACCGATCCGACGTCAACCGATCGACGTCCGGCTCATCCGCCAGCGTCCGCGTCCGCACCGCGATCGCCTCCTCGCCCACATTCGGCGCCGACGCCCACTCCCGCACCTCCAACTGGAACAGCACCTCCACTCGTTCCAGATCGTCCGCTTCATCACCAGCGGAGTCATCGTCGATCAGGAACTCCAACCCCCAACGCCCCGCCGTCGGAAAGAACGCCGGCACCACATACACCCCCACGCCCACGAAACGCGCGTTGTCGGAAAGACTCGACCCCTCTGCGTGGCGATGACTCGCCGGCACCGGATCGACATCGCCGTAGCGAATGAACTGAGCGAATTGCGTCGAACTCGCGGCCGGCTCCGGATCCGACGCCAGATCCTCCAGGTCGAACAGCCGCACCTGCACGCGCAGCCCCGCCAGCGCCAGCCCCCGCTCGCCCACCACCGTGAAGCTCAGCCGGTTTGCCCCCACTGCGAACTCCGCGTTCGCCAGCGTCGGCAGGAACGGCGCCTCCACATCGACTCGCACCGTCTGCCAGCGGCTCCCCGCCGGCTCCCGCGCCGCGCTCGCCGCGTCGTCCGAATCATCCTTCACCGAGACCAGCACCCCCACCGCGATCAGCGCAGCCACGACCAGCACCGGCGCCACCAGGCGCGCCACCCCACGCACTCCCCGCCCCCTCACCACAGGCCCACGTTCCACCGAGCGAACTCCCTTCCGACTCCTTCACCAGCCCAGACTATTCCCCAACCCGCCGCCGGTCTCTGCCCGCGCCGCCCATCACGAAAGCGGGATGCGCGCATCCAACCCCGAGCCGCATCCAAGCCCGCCACGCCCTGAACCAATCGGCTCAGCCGATTGATGTAAGCCAATCGGCTGATGCCCCGAGCTCAACACTGCCCCAGCCTGGCTTCCGGCGCCCACCAGAGCGCCGGGCCCGGGCGGCCGGGCACAGCCATGCCGGGGGCGCGGCACAGCCCACGCTATCCCCGCCTCGAACCGCCCGCTATCACTGAACCCCACCGCCACCGACGCCCAGCAAGAAACTCGCCGGCGTGCCCTCAGAGACCCTGCCCCCACCGCTCGCCCCTCCGCATATCTGCGCCCACGCCGACGACCTCGTCCCCATGCGTTGGGTCTAGGACGGCGGCGCGCTCCTGCACAACGGCATCCTCCTCAGCCCTCGCCAAATCAACGTCCTTGCCACCCTCGGCCACGGCTGCAGCAACCGTGAGATCGCCGCCCGCCTCTACCTCGCCGAATCCACCGTCCGCACCAACGTCAGCCTGCTCGGACAGCAGCTCCACATGAACCGCATCCTGCTCGCCCTGCTCTGGGACCGCATCGCCCGCACCTCGCGATCTGCGCAACCAGCTACGACGCTCCAGACTCGATCGACGTGAACGCTACTCGTCCTGTAACGCATCCAGCAAGAACGGCAGCACCACCTCCGCGAACGGCGCCGGATGTTGCAACATCACCTGATGGCCCGCCCCCGCAACCGTCTCCAGCGCGCCATCGTCCAACACCCCCGCCATCGACTCCGCCACCTCCGCCCGCATCACCGTGCTCTCCGATCCTCGCACCAACAACGATGCACACCGCACCCGCGCCAGCCACGGCTCCACATTCCAGGCTTGCAGCGTCGCCAGCGTCGCCGGATCCCACTTCGGCACATGCCCCCCCTCCACCCGCGTGAACGTATACGGCAACAGCCAGGAAACGAGCTCCTCGTCCGCGCCCGGCAAGAACGCCCGAGCCGCATTCGTCATCGACTCAAAGTCGGACAGCAGCCGATGGCCCCGCTCTCCCACCTCGCGCAAGTGGTCCGTCTGCGTCGCCGGCGGCTTCGCCTCGATATCCACCACCACCAGCTTCTGGACCGCCTGCGGCCGCGCCCCCGCCAACATCAACGCCACCAAACCGCCCATGCCGTGCCCGACCAATGCGAAGCGCTTGACCTCCAGCACCTCCAGCAGTGCCTCCACATCG
>CAUYZA010000240.1:0-4991 GCA_963577225.1 Dehalococcoidia bacterium
GTCGGCGGCCGCATCGTCGCGGCTCTCAGCGTCGCCCGCCTCGACGTTGGGCGCATCCGCCACCGCGACGGGGTCGGGATCGGAGCCATCGGTCAAAGCCAACGCCAGGATCGATGCGATGACCGCGACGAGCACCGAGAGCGCGAGCAGCAACGGCCAGTGTGCGCTCAGAAAGCTACGGCTCGGAGTCACAACGTCGGGCTCCCTTCCCGTCCCGCTGTCAGCCTACCGCCCGCCCAGATGACGCTTGGCGCGGGAGCCGTTCCCCGGCCCGATGCGGCGAACTATCTGCGATGCGCACCACATTTACACGATTCGCGGACCGGGGCGTGATCGGAGCGCGGTTGCCTCGCGTATATGGAGATGGGTAGGCGCGGGAGCGAATCGATGCCAATCATGCTGGCGTCACGGCCCAGCAACGCGAGTCGTACATCAATCCGGCGCGGCGGCGCCTCAAGTGGGCCGCGTTCGGGATCGATTGCCACGCTGTTCACGCGCATCAGCGCTGCGCAACTCAGCGCGCTTGTCAGTGAGGGTTCTCCCAAGCGACCATGGCACCCGCCGTGTCGCAACCATTGGGGTATCCGCGTGACCGCCTCGCCTGACCCACAAGCCCTGCTTGAGCGCGTCGCGGCGAACGACGACGAGGCATTGCGCGAGCTGTACCGGCTCTACGGCCGCCTCGCCTACACAATCTCGCTGCGCATCGTCTCGCGCGAAGATCTGGCCGAGGAGGTCGTTCAGGAGGCCTTCCTGCGCGTCTGGCGTCACGCGGCGAAGTTCGACTCCCGCAAGGCCTCGTTCCCCACCTGGTTCGGACGCATGGTCCGCAACCTCTCAATCGACGTGCTGCGACGCAAGGAGCCGCTCTACCGCGCCGGACCGATCGACGACGGTGCCCACCTGCTGTCCCACAGCGACACCGTCGATGTCCCCGTCCTCAACCCGCTGATCGTGCGCAAGGCCTTCCTGCGGCTGCCGCCGGACCAGAGCCGCGTCCTGGAGATGGTGTACTTCGGCGGGCTGACCCATCGCGAGATCGCCGTCGAGCTCGAGATTCCCGAGGGCACCGTCAAATCCCGGCTCCGCCTAGGCCTCAAGAAGCTGCGCGACTGGCTCTACGAGGAATCGCCATGAGCGAACAGGTGTTGAGCCACGACGACGCGCGTGAGCTGCTGGCCGCCTACGCGCTGGGTGGCCTGCCCGCGGAGGAGAGCCTGGAGCTGGAGACGCTGCTGCGCGACTGGCCCGAAGGACGGGCCGAGCTGGCTCAATTCATTCAGGTGACTGACTCCCTCTCCGCCTCCAGTCCCGAAGAGATCACTCCGCCGATCGGCCTCGAATCACGCATCATCGCCGCCGCACGCGGCGACCGGGGCTCGCGCATGCCCCGGCTGCGGCTGGGCCGCGTTGCCCCACCCAAGGCTGCCTGGCGACGTTACGCCCCGCACGCCCTCGCGGCGGGCTTCGCGGTCGTCGCCGCGGTCTTCGGCGTCATGGCCTTCGACGATGAGAGCCCACCCCAGGGTGCCCTGCACCGAGTCGAGTCGGACGTAGTCGGCGAGGTGGCGGCCTACGTCGTCTACCCCGGCAGCACTCCCCTCGCCGTCTTCCTCAACAACTTGGAAGCGACACCTGCCGGCGAGATGTACGTGCTCTGGATGCTGATGGCCGACGACACCGTGCTGGCGGCGGATTCCTTCGACTCCAGCGGCCCTGATGACACGCCGGGGATCTTCCTCGGATTCTCACATGACGTAGACGTGGTCGGATTCGCCGTCTCGCTTGAGCCCGCCGGTGACCTGCCCAGCGAACCACCCGAACGCGGCGCCGTCCTCTTCACGTTCCCTTCCGAGTAGGCTGCCACTCGCCAGCCCCCGCTACCGCCCGACGAACGGGGTCTTTACCATACGGACCAGCCCAATCGAGACGCCGCCACCGCGGCGCAAGAGCCCGGTACGCCGCCCTCGCGGCGTGAGAGCTGAGGAGCGATCAAGATGGAATTCACCTTCTCGGCCGAGCACGAGGCCTGGCGCAGCGAGATCGAGGGCTGGATCGACGACGAGTTCGGGGCCGACTGGAGCGGACTCGACTATGACGAAGCCGACGAGTACTTCAACTTCGCCCAGGGCATCCGCAAGAAGCTGGCCGAAAAGGGCTGGTCGGCTCCGGCCTGGCCAACCGAGTACGGCGGGATGGGCCTCGGCTTCGTCGAGCAGGCCATCTTCAACGAGACGCTGGCCTATCACCGCATACCCGGCCCAGACTTGATCTCAGCCGGCTATGTCGGGCCCACGCTGCTTGTCTACGGGACCGACGAGCAGAAGGACCAGCACCTCGACGACATCGTCAACGCCCGGGCCACCTGGTGCCAGGGCTACTCCGAGCCCGGAGCCGGTTCCGATCTCGCCTCGCTGCAAACCCGAGCCGTGCGGGACGGCGACGACTACGTGATCAACGGCCAGAAAATCTGGACCAGCCAGGCCCACCACGCCGACTGGATGTTCATCCTCGTCCGCACCGACCCGGACGCCCCCAAGCACCGCGGCATCACCTACCTCCTGCTCGATATGAAGACTCCCGGCATCACCGTCCGGCCCCTGATCAACATGCTCGACGGCCATGGCTTCAACGAGGTCTTCTTCGAGGACGTACGCGTGCCCGCCAAGAACCGCGTTGGCGAGGAGAACCGCGGCTGGTACGTGGGCATGGCGACGATGGACTTCGAGCGCTCCGCCCTCTCCGGCTCAGCCGCCATGCGACGCAACTTCGAGGACTTCATGACCTACCTGGGTGATCACCCGGAGCAGCGCGACGATGGTACGCGCGTCGGCACCGCTGACGTCGCGATCAGCATTGAGGTCTCGCGCCTGCTCTCGCTGCGCGTGCTCTCGATGCAGGCGGGCGGCCTCGCACCGAACCACGAGGCCAGCATGGCCAAGCTCTACAGCAGCGAACTGAGCCAGAAGTTTGCCCGCTTCGGGATCAACGTCATGGGCGCCACGGGCTTGCTGCGCAAGGGCGACTCCTACGCCCCGATGCAGGGCTGGTTCGCCGAGCAGTACATGCAGACCGTGCCCTCGACGATCGCCGGCGGCTCTTCGGAGATCCAGCGCGGCATCATCTCCACGCGCGGCCTCGGCCTGCCGCGCGCCTAACCCGCCTGGCAGCGGCGCCCGCCACGACCCAGACGAACCGCATGCGGTTCGTCTGGCCGAACCCGGATGCCGGACACACCCAGCCCTCTGTGTAAACGCCGACCCCTCGGCGAACGGAACCTCGCTCAACGAGCCAGCGTCCAGGTCTGCAAGGATGGATCGCATGGCAACTGCTGCACACCTGCTCTACGCGCTCGCCATCTTCTTCGGTCTCACCGTCGGCTTCGGTGCTGTCGCGTTCTTCGACGATCCCGTTCCGCCGCCAATCCCGGCGGCGCGCTCCACGCCCGACGAACGTCCCACACCCGAAGAGGAACGCGCGCGGAAAGAGGAAATTCAGCGAATCGCCCAAGAATCGCGCGAAGAGCTCGAGGACCATCGACGCAACGAGCTCATCGGCGTCACCTTGGTCGCCGCCATCGCCATGATCGGCGGCATCGCCGCCGCCGGCCTGCCGGCTGCGCTGCGCCTGGGCGGCATTCTGGGTGGCCTCGGCACCGTCGTCTGGGCCGTGATCCGCAACGAGGACTTCGTCGGCGACAGCGCACTCTTCGCCGTCGTTCTCCTCGTCTTCCTCGTCCTGGCCGCTCTCAGTCATCCAACCCTGCGTCGCCGGATGCGGCAGATGATGCGGCTCGGGTCCGACGACTCTCTGCTTCACGACGGACCCGACAGCCAAGACTGAGCGACTCTCCGCCGCGCCTTGCTATCGTGCCGCCATGAGCAATACAGAGTCGGCGGGCCCCGACCCCGTCTCGACCGACGGCGTCGGTCAGCACACCATCGCCCGCAGCTACGAGTTGACCGCACGTCGAATTCAGGCCTACGCGGCCAGCATCAACGACGGCAACCCCCTCTACCTCGACGATGCACGCGAGGGCGGCTTGGTCGGCCATCCCGGCCTCGCCTTCTCGTTCCAGTGGAACAGCCGCCACACCCCCGACGTGCCGCCCAACCCCCACATCGCCCCCTTCGGCGTCCACGCCTGGACCGATCTGCGTATGTCCCGCCCCTTCCGCGAAGGCGACATCATCACCAGCCAGGGCCGCACCGTGGGGATTGAGCAGATCAAGCCTGGCGTCCTCACTGTCGGTCGCTACGCCATGACCGACTCAGCGGGAGAGACCGTCGCGGAGCTCGACTACGCCGGCATCATCCGCGGCGCCACCAGTGAAGGCCCCAACCAGCCCGCTCCCAGCATCCCCAAGCTGCCTCAAGCCCCCGCCGAGGGCGACCCGCTCTGGACCCGCGACGTCTACATCAGCCCGACCGCCGCTCAGATCTACACGGAGTGCGCGGAGATCTACAACCCGATTCACACGGAACGACGCGTGGCACTCGCTGCTGGGCTACCGGACATCATCCTGCACGGCAGCGCCACCCAAGCGATCGCCCTCAGCCAGATCGTCGACGGCGCGCTCGGCGGCGACTCGACGCGCCTGCGCCGCTTCTATTGCCAGAACCGGGCCATGGTGCGGCTGGATACGACCATTGTCGTGCGCTGCCTGGCCGACCAGACGGAGGGCGGCGAGCAAACCGTCTTCTTCGACGTCCGTACCCAGGACGGCGCGCCGGCGCTCGCCAACGGCATCCTGATCGCCGGAACCGACTAAGACGCTCGTTTGTTAAGTGCGAACTCCCATGATCTAACGGGCGGTGGTCCAAATCCGCGTTGCCGCCGTATACCCCTGCGACGACCCCACTGGCATGGGGCGTAGGAGGCGAACGATGAGCGAGCAGGTTTGGAATCGGGTCGGACGGCGCGCCCTGACGCGCCGGGCGATGTTGAGCTGGACAGGTCGCGCCGGCGTCGGCGCGGCGGGGCTGGCACTG
>CAUYZA010000241.1:0-4986 GCA_963577225.1 Dehalococcoidia bacterium
GCCCACCACCCGAATCCCACCCTGTGCTATAACCACCGGGACCCACCAAAGCAGTCCCCCTGGTCGGCGGCGTCCTCGTCCAGCGCACCGCCGGACAGTAGCCGCCCGGAGCGCTCATGCCGCCCGACCCGCCCGACCCGCCCCTCCCGCTCGACGGGATCCGCGTCTGCGACTTTTCCTGGATCGTCGCCGGCCCCCAAGCCACCCGCATCCTCGCCGACCTCGGCGCGGACGTCGTCAAGGTCGAAAACGAATCCTACCTCGACTCCATGCGCCTCGGCCTCCAGCAGGACATGGACCAGCCCTCCCTCAACCGCTCCGGCTTCCACTCCAACTTCAGCCGCAACAAGCGCTCCATCACCGCCAACCTCCACCACCCCAAGGGTCGGGAAGCCGTCGAGCGCCTCCTCGCCGTCTCGGACGTCGTCATCGAGAACTACAGCGCCGGCGCCTTCGCTCGCATGGGCTTCCCCTGGGAGCGCCTGCAGGAGATCAATCCGTCGCTGATCTATGTCTCCGTCTCCGGCTTCGGCCACGTCGGCCGCGACGCCTCCTATGGCACCTGGGGCCCCAGCGCCCAGGCTATTTCTGGCGCCACCGCCATGTCCGGCCTCCCGGACCAGCCCCCCGCCGGCTGGGGCTTCTCCTACCTCGACCACACCGCCGGCTACTACGCCGCCATCGCCGTCCTCATGGCCCTCCACCACCGCGCCCGCACCGGCGAAGCCCAGCACGTCGACATGTCCCAGATCGAGAGCGGCATGGTCGTCGGCGCGGTCCCCATGCTCGACTACCAGATCAACGGCCGCACCTACGAGCGCATCGGCAACCGCTCCCGCCACCCCGCCACGGCCCCCCACAACACCTACCCTTGCGCCGGCGACGACCGCTGGATCGCGATCGCCGTCGACGACGACACCCAATGGGCCGCCCTCTGCGACGTCCTCGGCCTCGACGCCCTCCGCGCCGCCCCCCGCTTCGCGGACATGGCCGCCCGCAAGGCGCACGAAGACGCCCTCGACCAGGCCATCGCCGCCGTCACCCGCGAGCGCGACCCCTTCGACCTCATGCTCCAGCTCCAGGAGCGCGGCGTCCCCGCCGGCGTCTGCCAGCGCAACGACGACAAGCAAGAGCGCGACCCCCAACTCGCCGACCGCGGCTTCTACCCCACCGCTCCCCACGCCGAGCTCGGCGAGCACCGCTTCGAGGGCATCCCCATGCAGTTCTCCCATGCCCGCTGGCGCATGGACCGCGGCGCCCCCCTCCTGGGCGAGCACAACCACGCCGTCCTCACCGAGCTGCTCGGCTACGACGAGGACGAGCTCGCCACGATGCTCGCGGAGCTCGCCATCTGATGCCCCCCTCGAACCCCGCCCCCGAGCCAGACCGAGCCACTCCCAGCGACGAGCTCCCCGGCCCCCTCGAAACCCTGCGCGTCCTGGAGATCGGCGACCGCGGCGAGGTGGCCGGCAAGCTCCTCGCCGACGCCGGCGCCGACGTCATCCGCATCGAACCGCCCGGCGGCGGCCGCAGCCGCCATGTCGGCCCCTTCGTCAACGACGACCCCGGTCAGCCGTCCCTCCTCCACGCCACCCGCAACACCAGCAAACGCGCGGTCACCCTCGACGTCACCCAGCCCGCCGGCCTCGAGCTCTGGCAACGGCTCATCGGCCGCGTCGACGTCGTGATCGACGCCACCCCCCCCACCTTCCTCGACGGCCTCGGCGGCGGCTGGCAGTGGGCCGCAGCCCAGCCGGACCTGCACGCCTGCGTCTGGTGCAGCATCACCCCCTTCGGGCGCAGCGGCCCGCGCCGCGACTGGGCCGCCAACGACCTCGTCCAGCTCGCGCTCGGCGGCCCCATGATGAGCAACGGTTACGACGACCACCACCTCCCCCCCATCCGCCCCGACGGCGAGCACAGCATCGCCATCAGCAACGAATACGCTGTCGCCGGCCTCCTCGCCGCCCTCTGGATGCGCAATGCCGGCCACCGCGGCCAGCTGGTCGACGTCTCCATCCATGAGGCCGTCTCCGCCACCACCGAAGGCGCGTTTCCCAACTGGGAGTACCTCGGCCGCCTCGTCCAACGCCAGACCGGCCGTCACGCCTCCCCCGACCCCTCCGCCCCCTGGCAGTACCTCGCCGCCGACGACCAGTACATCTGCCTCATCAGCGGTGGCCTCCCCCGCGGCGCCCCCGCCTGGTCCGGCTTGCTCGACTGGATGGACGAGCACGACGCCGCCGGCGACCTCCACGACCCGCAATGGCAGGAGCTCCTGCACCGCGATCCCCGCGCCCACCCCGAAGCCCGCCTCCACGTCGCCGAGACCATCGGCGCCTTCGCCCAGCGCCTCCCCGCCGACGAGGTCTACCGCCGCAGCCAGTCCCTCCACTTCGCCTGGGGCATCGTTCGCCGCCCCGAAGAGAACCTGGATGACCCGCACTGGGCCGACCGCGGCTTCTTCTGGGAAGGCGAGTGCCCCGGCGTCGACCACCCCGTGCGCTACCCCGGCGCCCCCTACCGCTTCACCCGCTCCCCCATCCGCCTCCGCCGCCGCCCCCCGCTCCTCGGCGAGCACAACCACGAGGTCTACGTCGGCGAGCTCGGCCTCAGTTCGGCCGAGCTCCGCGCGCACCTCGAAACGGGTGTCGTCTAGCCGTCGCCGCTGCGGTGCAGCCCGACCGCTCGATCAGTTCCAGGCGCACCCGCTCCGACGTGTGCAAGAAGACGGAGTCAGTCAAGAAGGGGGGGCGCTTGGCTCCCCTTCTTCCTGCGTCAGGGCTAGGCGGATTGCGGCGCCGGCAGCTCGCAGGAGAACGCGAAGTCGATGGCGGCGTGGACCGGCAGCGTCGACCCGGCCAGCCCCGCGCTGAAGACGGCGGAATACATGCCGGGGTCACCGGCGACAATAAGCACGATGTCTCCGGGGCCACGCAGCGTGGGCAGGTCGCCGTTGGCGTCGCCGTCTGCGACGCGCCGTCGCACGCGGACGTCTTGGAGGACTGATTGGGGCACCACGGCCATGTTCGCGAGGCGCTCGCAGACGGCCTCGCGGCTGAGACCGGCAGCAGCCAAGACAGCGGCGTGGAGGGGGTTGAGGGCGACGATCACGGGGCCGTTGCCGATCTGCGTGTTGTTGGCGCCGGCATTGGCGATGGACGCGGCGACGACGCGGAGGATGCGTTCGGGGGCTTCGGGATCGTCGGCGGAAGTATTGTGCATCACGGAGTGGGGTGAATCGACGCCGACGAGGGTGACCGCGGACTGGTCGGCGTCGTAGCCGAAGGCGGTGTGGAGCGGCGGCCAGGGACTCGCTTCCTCCGCTTCGGCGAGGCAGCAGGTGAACTTGCCGGGCTGCCCCAAGGAGGCCATATCGCCGTGGACGGGGCGTGCGCCGCCGATGTTCATCAGGACCAGGCGCAGAGCGCGGCCGATGCTGGCGTTCGCGCGATGCCCTGGGCCGAGCGCACCCGTGCCAGAGACGATGGGACCGCAGACCTCGCGCGCGGGCCCATTAACGATGATCACCGGTCCCATCGCGTGCGTCGTCGACTGCACGTTGTTGATGTCGAAGTCCGGATCGCAGACGGCCCGCACGGCGGCCAGAACGACAGGAAAGTGCTCCGGAAGGCAACCGGCCATGACGGCGTTGATCGCGATCTTCTCGACCGTAGCTTGGCCGCCACCGGGCTCGATTGTGCCGATGATGACGTCCGGGTCAGTAGCTTCCGCGGCGAGCACGGCTTCCACCCGCTCCTCGGTAGGGATGACGACCGGCAGGCCATCGGTCCACTCGCGCCCGTGGAAGTCCTCAAGCGCAGTCGCCTCGTCCGGGGCCTGGTGGCGCGTGGCACTCAGGGTCACAGTTCGCGCCCCTCGAGCAGGTCGATAATGCCAGGCACGGCCTCACGGGCGACGCGGGTCAGGTTCTCATCGCCGGTGCCCGAGCAGGGATGGGGCAGGACGTAGCGAGGCAAGGCGGGGATGCCGGCAGCCCGGGCGACGAATTCGGCCTGCGTGGCGAACAGCTCGGTGACGATGGCGACGGCGGGGAGGCCGGCCTTGGCGAAAATAGCTCCGTCACGCACGGTGCCGGACGTGCAACCGCCTCAATGCCCCCAAACAGAGACGACGGCATCACACTCTTCGGTGATGGCGGCGATCTGCTCATCGGTCACGGGTGCGACGTTGGGCTTTTGGTAGCGGAGGAACGTGGCCTGCGGCAGTACGGTCGCAAGGGCCGTTTCCAACTTGTCCATGAAGCGGGTGCCGTCGGGGAAGGCGTTCGCGATCAGGCCGAGCCGGATCGGGCCGCTGGTATCCGCGAAGAGCTCGTAGGGCTCGACGGGGATGCCTGATTCGGCAGTAGGGTCGAGAAAGGTGACCGGCATGGGGAGCCTCCCGGGAGGACGCTAGGGGATCTCAGTCGGGCATTCCCGATGGATGCCGAGCACCGCGAGCTGGCGGCCGCCGCCAAGGAAACAGGCGACGCAGGTGGAGAGGTCAAGGATCTCGTCGTCATCGAACAGCGCCCGCAGCCCTACCCAGTAGTCATCATCCATCGAGGAGTGGTCGTAACAATACCGCTCGGCAAAGTCTATGGCGGCGCGCTCCCGAGCCGTGAACAGCGGGTTCTCGCGATAGTTCGAGACCTGCGCGTAGACCTCTTCAGTCAAATCATTCTGCATCGCCGATGCAGAGCGGGTGCTCAGTCAAACGGAGCACTCATTGATCTCCGCAATCCGCATGCGCACGACTTCCCGTTCGCGAACGGGCAGCTGGCTGTGCTTGAGGACCGCGAGGGAGAGCGCCTGCATCGCGGCCCCCAGCTCGGGGCGCGGTTGGAACAGCCGGGTGCCTTCTTCGCCTTCCCCGGGGGCGATGTCGATCCGTGCCATGCCTTGCTCCTCGTAGTGAGACAATGCTATGTGGAGTGAGACTAACCCTATCAACGGGATCTCGCCGCCGCAACGCCCCACCTTC
>CAUYZA010000242.1:0-4934 GCA_963577225.1 Dehalococcoidia bacterium
GCGGCGCTCTCGGAAATGGTCGTGCCCTACGGCGACACCAGCGCCGGCCAGTACTGGAAAAACGCATTCGACAGCGGCGAAGTTGGCCTCGGCCGTCTCAGCAACTCGCTGGAGTTGGGCTGCGACTGCCTCGGCGAGATCACCTACCTGGACGGCGTCGTTAACGACGAGACTGGCGGCTCGCGCGTCTTGCCCAACGCGGTCTGCATCCACGAGGAGGACTTCAACCTGCTCTGGAAGCACACCGACGGCCATAACGATGGGCACGCCGAGGTCCGCCGCAACCGCCGCCTCGTGGTCTCTTCTTGGGCCACGGTGGGCAACTACGACTATGGCTACTACTGGTACTTCTACCAAGACGGCAGCATTGAGCATGAGATCAAGCTGACCGGCGTCATCCAAACCAAGGGCGTCAGCGACGACGAGACTTCCGTCACCGCGCACCGCGTGGCCAAGAACCTGGCCGGGCCCATCCATCAGCACTTCTTCAGCGTGCGCATGGACCTCGACATCGACGGTGTCCGCAACAGCGTCTACGAGGTCGACAGCGAACCGCTGCCCGCCGACCAAAACCCCTATGACAACGCCTTCCAGGCCATCTCAACCCTGATCGGGTCCGAATCCGATTCGGCGCGCCAGGTCAACTCCCATTCGGCTCGCCATTGGCGCGTCGTCAACCCCGACCGGCTCAACGCCGTGGGCGAGCCGGTCTCGTACGGCATCTTCCCGGGTGAGACCTGCAGCATGATGGCCGGCGAGGGATCCGCCGTCGGGCGGCGTGCGACGTTCGCGCGCAACCAGCTCTGGGTGACGCAGTTCGCTCCCGACGAGCTCTACGCCGCGGGCGATTACCCCGCGCAGTCCACCGGCGGCGACGGCCTGCCCGCCTTTACCGCGCAAAACCGTGCGCTCGAAGGTGAAGACGTCGTGCTTTGGTACACGGTTGGGGTCAACCACATCGTGCGCCCGGAGGACTTCCCGGTCAGCCCCGTCCACAGCGCGGGCTTTGCCCTGCGACCGTGGGGCTTCTTCGACACCAACCCCGCGCTCGACGTGCCCCCTCCGGCCCATGCGTGCGACTGCCCGCCCGGCGAGTGCACCTGCTAAACGGCTAGCCGGCCGCAGCATCCTTGCGCCGGCGGGCGATACCCGACAGCGCCTCCAGCACAACGCGATTCGCCATCGCGGCGGTAACGCCGCCCGGTCCGTCGTAGGGCGGCGACACCTCGACCACGTCGAGACCCACCACCGGTACTTCCAATCCGCAGCGGCGCACCGCGTCCAGGAGCTGACGCGTCGTCAGCCCGCCCGGCTCGGGCGTCCCGGTGCCGGGCGCCATGCCCGGATCGACGACGTCCACGTCGATCGAGAGAAAGACGCCGTCGCAGTCGTCCATCGCTCGCTCAAAGGCCTCGGTCATGCAAGCGTCGAGCCCGCGCTGCACGACCTCGGTCATCTCGTACCAGCGCATCCCCTGCTCGGCCATCCACTCCAGCACCGGCGGGTCCGGCCAGTAGCCGCGCAGGCCGATCTGGAAAAATCGGTCGCCCCGCGCCGCGCCCGACTCGATCAGGCGTCGCATCGGCGTGCCGTGGCCCAGGAGCAGCCCGTCGCCCACCTCGCCCGTGTCGGCGTGCGCGTCGAAGTGGATCACCGAGATGCGGCCGTGCCCGTACTTGTTGGCGACGCCGGTCACGTCCGGCAGCGCGATCGTGTGGTCGCCGCCCAATACGACCGGGATCGCGTCCGACTCCGCGATCGTCGTCACGGCGCGCTCCAGCCGCTCCACGCTCTTCTCGATGTCGCCCTGCGGCATCATCACGTCCCCCGCATCGACGACCCCCAGCGCGCTGAGCGGGTCGATGCCCAGGGCCAGGCTGGGCCGGTAGGGCGTGTGCTGGATGTAGTCGGCGCTGCGGATGGCCAGCGGCCCGAAGCGGGCCCCAGCGCGATACGTCGTTCCGCCATCGTACGGCGCTCCGATGATCACCGCGTCGGCGTCCTGGAACGTCTCGGGCTTGCGAAGGTCCGCGCGCGGCACGCCCAGGAACGTGATCGCAGGGCCGTAGCGATTGGGGGTGTCGTAGCGCTCCGCCGCTTCGCGGTACGAGCCGAGCTCCTGTCGATCAGCCACGGGTGGCTCCCTTCGGGCTGCGGAGCATAGATGCTGAGCGACTAGACTGCGCTCCCGAACCCGCACTCGCGCCGGATGGACCGCCCCCATGACCGACCTCGCCCCCGGCCCCCTCGCTGACGTCAAGGTGCTCGACTTCACCTGGGCGCTGGCGGGTCCCTACGGCTCGATGATCCTGACGGACCTCGGTGCCGAGGTGATCAAGATCGAGCCGGCCGGCATCGACGAACCCCAGCGCGGCCCCGGTCCCTTCGTCGACGGCTTCAGTACGTACTTTTTCAGCGTCAATCGCGGCAAGCGCAGCCTCACACTCGACCTCAAATCGGACGAGGGTCGGGAGATCGTCTACCGCCTCGTCGAACAGGTCGACGTGCTGACCGAGAACTTCAGCCCCGGCACCATGGATCGGCTCGGACTCGGCTACGACGAACTCGCCGCCCGCAACCCACGACTGATCTACGCCTCCACCTCCGGCTTCGGGCACAGCGGGCCCTACAAGAACCGCGGCGCCGTCGACGTAATCATCCAGGGCATGGGCGGCCTGATGAGCATCACCGGCCACCCCGGCGGTCCGCTGACCCGCGCCGGCTACTCGATCGGCGACATGGCGGGCGGCATGTACACCGCGATCGGGGTGTTGGCCGCGCTGCACGAACGGCAGGCTAGTGGGCTGGGCCAGCGCGTCGACGTCGCCATGCTCGACGCCCAGATCGCCCTGCTCGAGAACGCGATCGTGCGTCACACTGCGACCGGCGAGGTGCCCGGCCCGATCGGCACCCGGCACCCGCTGGTGACCCCCTTCCAGGCCTTCACGACGTCGGATGGCCAGATCGTCCTGGCCGGGGTCAAGGACTGGGCACTCTTCTGCGCCCGCATCGACCGCGACGACCTGATCGACGATCCCCGCTTCCAGGAGAACGCTGACCGCACCGAACACCACGCCGAGCTGGAGCCGATCCTGATCGACCAGTTCGCCCAGCGCTCGACAACCGACTGGCTGGAGGCGCTCTCCGAGGTTTGCTTGATCGGCCCGCTCAACACGATCCCGGAAGTCGTGCGCGACCCGCAGATCGCGGCGCGCGAAATGGTTGTCGAATTGCCCCACCCGCTCGATGGCGCGCCGCTTTCGGTCAGCAACTCGCCGCTCAAACTCTCGCGTACCCCCGCCGGGGCGCGTGGTCGCGCCTCGCGCTCGGGAGAGCACTCGCTCGACATCCTCCGCTCCATGCTCGACATGACCGAAGCCGAAGTGGACGACCTGGTCGAGCAAGGTGTGACCTCGCTCGACGCACGCAACGACGACCTAGGGAAGAACTCATGACTCCTCGCAGCAAGCTTCGCGCCGCGATCGAGGGCGGCGGCCCCGTCTTCGCCCCGGTCTGCCTCGATCCGCTCACCGCGCGCACGATCGAGGGCCTCGGCTACGAGGCCGCCTATCTCAGTGGGGGCGGACTCGGCTTCCAGCTCGCCGTCTCGGAAGCGCTCTTGACGATCACGGAGGTCGCGACGCTGACCCGTCAGATCACCCAGCGATCGTCCGTCCCGCTGATCGTCGACGGCGGCGTCGGCTTCGGCGACGCGCTGCACACCAGCCGAGCGATCTGGGAGTTCGAAGCGGCCGGCGCGGCAGCGGTCGAACTGGAGGACCAGATCGCCCCCAAGCGCGCGCATCACCACAAGGGTGTTGAGCACCTGATCCCTGCGCAGCAGATGGTCGAGAAACTGGAGGCCGCCGTCGCGGCCCGCTCCGACCCCGACTTCCTCATCATCGCGCGCACCGGTGCGGTCCGAAACGAGTCCTTCGAGGCCGCCGTCGACCGTGGTCGCGCCTACCGGGCCGCCGGCGCGGACCTGATCATGCTCTTCCCCTCCAGCGACGAGGAGTGGGCTCGTGCCGCCAAGGAGATCGACGCGCCGCTCGCCGCGATGGGCGCCTTTGGCACACGCTCAACGGATGAATGGCGCGACCTCGGTTGGCCGCTCGTAATCGACCCCTTCAGCGGCCAGGTGCTCGCCTACCAGGCCATGCGCGACGCCTACGCCCAGTTCCAGGCCGATGGCACGCTCGGGCACGATCCGGCTGACGTCTTCACGGTCTATCGCGAAGTCCAACAGGCGGCCGGCATGGAAGATCTCTATGCCATCGAAGAGCGCTCGACGGAGAAGCCTGTGTGACTCAGCGGCCCTGGCAGGGAGCGTGTTCGTCTTGGTGCTTGTGGCAGACGAAACGCGCACAGGCGTTGCACTCAGCCACGGTCGCGTTTTGGCAGTAGATACAGGGTCCCACGCGAGAGGTATCGCGAAACTGGTCGGGACGCTCGGCGGCTCCGTGGTTGCTGGGGCTCATCCCAGCGCGGCCTGCGCCGCGGCCAGCCGCGCGATCAGTACTCGATACGGCGAGCAGGAGACGTAGTCGAAGCCGGTTTCGTGGCAGAAGGCCACCGACGCTGGGTCGCCGCCGTGCTCCCCGCAGATCCCGATCTTCAAGTCCGGCTTTGTCGAGCGCCCCTTCTCGATCCCGATCTTGATCAGCTCCCCCACGCCGTCGCGGTCCAGTTCCACGAACGGGTCGCGTTCCAGCAACCGCATGTCGAAGTAGGCGGGCAGGAAGCGTCCGGCGTCGTCGCGGGAGATACCAAACGCCGTCTGGGTCAAGTCGTTGGTGCCGAAGGAAAAGAAGTCGGCCTGCTCGGCGATCACGTCCGCGGTCATGCAGGCGCGCGGCAGTTCGATCATCGTGCCGATCGTGTATTCCACGCGGCTACCGCGCTCGGTGAAGACCGCCTCCGCCACCGCGATG
>CAUYZA010000243.1:0-4923 GCA_963577225.1 Dehalococcoidia bacterium
TGGGACGATCTCGCACACAAGCCCCGCCGGGCTCTTCGCGCCGGGCCCGGTCTCCTACACGGCCCGCTTGCGCCAGGGGCGCGTGGCCCCGGACGATGCCGAGGTGCTGCCCCTGCCCGGAAACATCGAGCCGTTGCCCGCGCCGGAGATCGTGGCCGCCTCGCGGCGCCTCCTGCGCGAGTTCGAGCGCGGCGTGGCGGAAGGGTGTTCGCCCGTGCCGAACCTCCACGACGGGCTGCACGCCCAGGCGATGCTGGACGCCGCGCGCGAGTCGTCCCGCACCGGCAGGGTCGTGGAGGTCGCGCCGCGCTAGCTGGGCACGGATGCCGTGCCATCACTGAAGGATTCTTAAGGGATCGCAGGCAGCGGCCCAACGAAAAACCGATCGAGTTGGAATACCCAGCAAGATCTGGCGACTGAAGTGATTCGACCGGAGCAACTCCGTTGCTACATCACTCTTCTTTTCCGACGGCAGCGGCGGCACCCCACTCACCCCAGTAACTCGGCGCATCACTCGCTCGAGTACCCTGCCGCCGAGAGGGATGGGGCGTGCATGGGCGTTTCGACTACCAGGTGTCGATGAACTGACCGCGGCCGCGGCGGAGGGGCTCGGAGTTGGGGACCGAGGCCAGGCCCTTGAGGATCTTGTCGCGCGTCTCCGCCGGGTCGATCACGTCGTCGAAGCCGAAGCGCGTCGCCGTCTGAATGGCGCTGATGCGGTCGTAGCTGTCCGCGACCAGCCGCTCGAACTCCGCTGCGCGCTCCTCAACGTTTTCGATCTCTTGCAAGCGAGCGCGGTTGGAGAGCAGGACACCAGCCTCGACGTTCATGCCGCCGAAGCGCGCGTCGGGCCAGGCGGCCGTGTAGAGCGGCGCCCGTGAGCCGGTGCTCATCACGGAGAGGGCGCCGAGGGCGTAGCCGCCGCGCAGGATGATTGAGAAGCGCGGCGTCTTCAGGTTGGCGCCGGTGACGAAGAGCCGGCTGCAGTGCCGGATCAAGCCCGTCTTCTCGATGTCAGGCCCGACCATCATTCCCGGCGTGTCCACCATCGCGATGATCGGGATGTTGAAGGCGTCGCAGATCTGCCAGAAGCGGGCGACCTTGTCCGAGCCGTCGCTGTCGATCGCGCCGCCGATGTAGGCGTTGTTGTTCACCGTGAGGCCGAATGGGTGGCCGCCGATGCGGATGAAAGCGGTCACCGCGCTGCGGCCGAATTCCGGCCGCAGCTCCAGCACGGAGTCTTCGTCCGCCAGGATCTGGATCAGTTCGCGCACGTCGTAGGCACGCTTGTGATTCTCCGGAACGATGTGACGCAGCAGCCGCTGGTCGGCGTGCGGACCCGGCGGGATCGAGCCTTGGAAGTAGGAGATCAGCTTTTTGGAGGTGGCGATCGCCTCGTCCTGGGTCTTGACGATGATGTCGACCGATCCGGCCGGCGCGAGGTCGGACATGGGGCCGACTTCCTCGGGCAGAAAAATGCCCATGTCCGTGCCCTCGATCGTGGCCGGGCCGCCCATCGCGATCAGCGCGTCTTCGGTGGCGATGATGATGTCGGTGACGCCGAGGATCGCCGCATTGCCGGCATAGCACCAACCGGCCGTGAGCCCGATCATCGGCACCTTGCCGCTCAGCGCCGCCATCTTCTCCCACGTCCGCACATACGGGTGGCCGGCGCTGGTTGGCCCGTGGATGTCTGATGAGCGGCCGCCCGCTCCCTCGCAGTGGAAGATCAGCGGCACAGAGAGCTCGTTCGCAAGCTCCATCATGCGGTCGGTCTTCTCGTGCCCGTAGCCGCCCTGCGTGCCCGCTAGCACGGTGTCGTCGTACGAGATGAACATGGTGCGCGCGCGATTCTCGTCGAAGAGGTCGCCGTTGACCGAGCCGATGCCAGCGACAAGGCCGTCAGCCGGCGTTTTGGCGATCACCTCTTCCTCCGTGAGCCGCGGGCTGACGCCAGCGTAGGCAAGCGAGCCGTATTCGATCCAGGTGTCCGGGTCGATCAGCATCTCGATGTTCTCGCGTACGGTGCGCCGGTTCTTACTGTGGCGCCGCTCGACCGCGGCCGGGCGGTTTTCGTCCAACAGGAGCTCGCGGCGGTCGAAGAGCGCCTGCAGGCTCGGGCGGACGTAGTCGATGTCGACTTCTTCCTCACTGTCCTCGACCGCGGCGTCGGTGGCGCTGGGCTCGACGAAGGCGAGGGGGTGGTCCTCGCTAACGATGTCGTCGACCGCGACCATAATCTTGCGAACCACGCCGGCCTCTGCTGCCTCGACGAGGTGCTCCATCTTGAGGGCGCTCATGACGAAGAGGCGCTGCCCGCGCAGCACGCTGTCGCCTTCCGCCACCAGCACTTCGGTGACCGTTCCCTGCAGCGGCGCACGCAGTGCGTTGGTCCCCGGCGGGCCGGTGATGTTCTTGACGTCCGTCTCCATCGAGCGCGTGCCCTCGCCCTCGCGGTAGTAGTTGAGCGCCGCCAGGGGATCGCGCCGGTCGATGGCCGCGCCGACCGACGCGGTCGCACCATTGGGCGAGGTGGACGCCTCATGGGTCACCGCGAGCTCAGCGATGTTGTCGTCCAGCCAGCGCGTGTAGATGCCGCCGCCAACGAAGTCCCGGTGCTCGACGATCTTGCGCAGCAAGGTGGCGTTCGTGGCCAGCCCGCCGATGCGAAACTCCTCCAGCGCGCGCGACAGGCGTTTTCTCGCCACACCGAAGTCACTCGAGGGCGAGTGCACGATCACCTTGGCCAGCAACGAGTCGAAGTTGGGGTTGGTGGAATAGCCCGGGTAGCCGTAAGTGTCGACGCGGATGCCGGGCCCCGAGGGCAGGTGGAAGATGGCGAGCTCGCCGCCCGTTGGGCGCACATTGCCGTCGGGGTCGATCGTCTCCGTGTTGACGCGCGCCTGGATGGCGTAGCCGCGCAGGCTCGGGATCGAGGCTTGCTCCAGCTGGAGGCCCGCGAGCGTGTCGCCGGCGGCGATGCGGAGCTGCGCCTGCACGAGGTCGATCCCGCTGACCTCCTCGGTCACGGTGTGCTCGACCTGGAGGCGGGCGTTCGTTTCGATGAAGAAGAAGTCGCGGTCATTGGATTCGTCGACGAGGAACTCGAAGGTGCCCAGGCTGCGGAAGTTGACGGCCTGCGCGAGACGTACGGCGGCGGCAGTGACCGCCTCACGGACCGCGGGGGTGATGCTGGGGCTGGGCGCGATCTCGATGAGCTTCTGGTGGCGGCGCTGCACGCTGCACTCGCGCTCACCGATGTGGCTGACTGCGCCGCTGCCGTCTCCCACGATCTGGACTTCAACGTGGCGCGCGCGGGGGATGAGGCGCTCGACGTAGACGGCGTCGGAGCCGAAGGCGCGCCGGGCCTCGGACTGGCAGCGCTTGTGCGCCTGCGCGATCTCGTCGGCGCTCTTGACGATGCGCATGCCGCGGCCGCCGCCGCCGGCGATGGCCTTGATCAGCATCGGCGCGCCCTGGGGAAGGCTTTCCAAGAACTCGCGCGCCTGCTCCGCCGTGACCGCGCCTTCGCTTCCGGGGACGACCGGCACGCCCTGCTCCTGGGCCAGCGCCTTGGCGCGAGCCTTGTCGCCGAAAAGCTCCAGGGCTTCCACCGACGGGCCGACGAAGTTGACGCGGGCATCGGCACAGCGCCGGGCGAACTCGGCGCTCTCGGCGAGGAAGCCATAGCCGGGGTGAGCCGAATCGCAGCCCGTCTCCTGGGCGGCGGCGAGCAGCCCGTCGATGTCGAGGTAAGCGCCGACGCCCGACCCGCTCAGCGCGAAGGCCTCATCGCCGCTCTGCAGGTGCAGCGAAGCGGCGTCGTCCTCGGAGTAGACGGCGACGGTGGCGATACCGAGCTCATGCGCGGCACGGGCGATGCGGATCGCGATCTCACCGCGGTTAGCGATCAGAAGTTTCTGGAGAGCCATGTGATGTTCCTCACGACCGTCCGATTCTACGGTATTTCTCACCGTGGCAGTCATGCTTCGTCTGCGAAGCGGTGACGTGACGCAGCACGTGGCCGATCCCCAGCAGCGCGACATACTCCACGGTGCGGTCCAGCATAGTGTCTAGGAAGTCGCCCGCGGTCGATATCTTCCCGGTCCGCCGCGCTAGGAGAGCCGGCGTCGGCGGATTGGCCGGAGTGGGCCGCGGTGCGGCGACCGAGCCGTCCGGCGCCGAGGGACGGTGTGCCCGTCTCGGGCCGGGCGGGTGCCGGGCGCGAAGACTTAATCGCGTGCGACACCGCCGGCAGACGCAGATGGCGTGATCGTCCCCGTCCTCCGCAATCGCGGGCCGATCGGCTGGGTCCATCCTGAGAACGCGCCCGGAAAACTCCGGGGTCGGGCTCCAGCCGGGATCGCATGCGGGCACGGTAGCGAACGTCGCGGTCACACCCTTTATTCTTCGCAGCCCGTGCGTCCCACACCCAGCCCGGTAGCGCTTCCAAACGGGCGATGCGCTCCGGGTCCAACGTCCCCTGGTGGTAGGCCGTGCGCTGGCGGTGGACCCACGGCCCGAGTGGCCGCCCGTCCGCGGTCCGAAAGCTCGAGGGCACCCGGGCATGCTCTTCGCGGTCGCCGTACACCTTCAGAGCCGCGAAGTTCTCTTCCCACTCCGCCGCCTCCACCTCCCACACCCAGTCCTCCAGCGCTTGCAAACGGGCGATGCGTTCCGGGGCCAACGTCCCCCGGTGGTAGGCCGTGCGCTGGTTGCTGACCCAGTTCCCGAGTGTCCGCCCGTCGGCGGTTTGGAAGGTCGCGTGCACTCGGGCGTCCCCTTCGCGCGCGCCGTACACCTCCAGCGCCGCGACGTTTTCCTCCCACGACGCCGCGTCCGAGTCCCACACCCAGCCCGGTAGCGCTGCCAAACGGGCTATGCGCTCCGGGTCCAACGTGCCCTGGTGATAGGCCGTGCGCT
>CAUYZA010000244.1:0-4831 GCA_963577225.1 Dehalococcoidia bacterium
AAGGCCAGCGCGTCTGCGTCGCCAACGTGCACGGCGAGATATACGCCGTGCGCGACCGCTGCCCGCATCTCTTCGCGCCGCTCTCGGCCGGTGACCTGAACGGCGCCAACATCGTCTGCCCCTGGCACGACTCCGAATTCGACATGCGCTCGGGCGAGACCAAGAGCTGGCTTCCCAAAGGCATCTGGAATTTCCTCGACAAGACGCTGCCGCCGCTGCCGCCGCCGCTTGAAGCGAAGCTCAAGCCCCAGAGCATCCCCACCTACCGCACCCGGATCGTCGACGGCACCATCCGCCTCTCCGACGACTAGCCCGCCTTCGGGCCGCGCAGGGGGACGCGCAACCCCAAACGCCAGTCGAACGTCTTAATCAGGTCGATCACGGCGTCATGCGTTGGCGTCGCAATACCAAGCGCGCGGCCGCGCTGGGCGACTTGGACGTTGAGTTGGGTGATCTCCGTCGAGCGTCCTGCCTGTACGTCTTCGGCCATCGAGGGCAGGTGCGTCGACCCGGCGCGCATCATCGAAAGCGCTTTGTCCCGGTAGCCATCGCCGAGCTCGATCTCCGCCGCCGCGGCGACGTCTATTCCCTCGTCGAGCAGGCGTTCGATCAGCGGCTCGGCCGGCGAGGTCATCAGATCGCTCAGCGGGGTCTGGACCAGAGCGGCGACGGGGTTACTGGCGGCGTTGAGCAGCCCCTTCTGCCAAACCGCCCCATCGATGTCCAAGACGAACTCCGTGGGCAGTCCCATCGTTGCCAGCAACGGCGCAAGGGCTGCGGCGAAGGCGGTCACATCCGCTCCTTCGCCGCCAACTTGGTGAGGTGGCCGGTGGACCGGCACCTCGACCTGGAGCGGCTCGTCGCTGGGGCAATCCCCTACCAGGCGCGCGCCGTAGTTCAGGACCATGCGCAGGACGCGACGCGTTCCTAGCGTCTGGATGATCGTGTTGCCTGGCTCGATCCCGTTTTGATAGGAGACGAGGAACGGCAATTCGGAAAGGTGGGGGGCCATCGCCGCGCAGACTTCGGCGATCGACGTGGTCTTCGTCGCGATGAAGACGAGGTCGATCGGGTGGATCTCGCCTAGGTCGTCGATCTGCGCCACGACGATCGGCTTGCCGGCCGCTTGGAGTTCGCCCGCCAGCTCAATCCCGTGTTGTGAGATCTGCTTTCGCAGGGCATCGTTGCGGACAACCAGCACCGTTTCGACGTGCGAGCTGGTGATCGCCGCCAGCGAAGTCCCCATCGCGCCGGCCCCGATGATCGCGATCCGTCGCAGTTCCAGATCCGTCATCGGGCACCTCTGCGCTAAGCGTACGCCTGTTGTCTCCGACCCCGATCTTGTCCGATGCGCAGCGGATACGCTCACCACAGCGAAATCCGGTCAGTCATTCAGCCCAATCAACCAAATCAGGTCGTGCGATGAACATCAACGAATTTCTGCCCCCGCGCGTCGCCGTGATCGAGATGCACGGCATCATCGGCCCCCGCGTTCGCCCCCACGAGTTCGCGCGCTTGCTCAAGGAGGTGCGCGAGAACCCGCGCTACCGGGCGGTCGTGCTCGACATCGACTCGCCGGGCGGCACCGCCTACGCATCGGAAGACATCTATCTCGCGGCCAAACGCCTGGCCGAGAAGAAGCCGCTCGTGGCAGCGGTGCGTGGGATCGGCGCCTCGGGCAGCTACATGGTCGCGATGGCGGCGCAACGGCTGTACGCCCTGCCGACGGCGGTGATCGGGTCGATCGGGGTCATCTCGGCCCGCCCGATGATCGAGGACTTGCTCGCCAAGATCGGCGTTGAGATGATCATCTCGACGGCCGGCGAGCACAAAGACAGCGGCTCGCTCTTCCGCCCGCCGACGGATGAGGAGCGGGCGCGCGAGCAAGAACTACTCGACGCGCTGCATCAGCGTTTCCAGACGATCGTGCTGGAGGGCCGGCCCCAGCTCGACGCGGGAACCGTCGCCAAGCTCAGCAGCGGCGAGATCCACCTCGGTAGCCAAGCGCTGGACCTGGGTCTCGTCGACGAGTTGGGCGATCTCGACGACGCGGTCCAGCACGCCGCGGGCTTGGCCAAGATCGGTCCGCAGACCACGGTGCTGCGTCCCCGACGCAGCTTCGCTCAGACGATCATGGCGCGCGGCGCCACCGCTTTGGCCGACAGCCTCGGCCCGGCGACGCTGGAAGCCGTGGGCACTGCTCTGCTCGACCGCGCCTACCGACGCGCGCTCGGCATCCCCGATGCCCGCCACCCCTAGGCAACCGCGCGTGCGCAGACGGCGCCGAAGCCGTATCGAGCCACGTCGACCATCGGTTGCGAACGCCACATCACGACGGGCGCAGCGTTTGTCGGTCCAGCCCGCTGATGCCCGCTAATGAAAGACGGGGCCGTTGATGATGTCGTCCGCGTGCCCGTGGACGTGGGTGACGTGGCTATCGACGGCCGCCAGTGCGTTCGGCGCGAAGCCGTAGCCCCGCAGGAGCTGGTCGGCTGTGATCGACGACCAGTGTTCCAGCAGCGATACGAGCCCGCCTTCGAAGCGGCCCACGAGGGTCGCGAGCTTCGCCTCGCGCTGTTCGTCGATCGAGCGAGCGTCCCAGTCCGCCTGCGACAGCGTGGCCTTGGACTCGTCTGGCAACCAGGTGCTCGAGTCCAGGGCTGCGCCCGCCAGGATGGCGTCGAGGCTGCGTAGATGTTGCGTGTCCCAGGCCAGCAGGTGCGCCAGCGCATCGCGCCGCCGCCAGCCGGAACAGGCGCTGTCCGCCTCCCACCAGTCCTCGGGCAGGCGGTCCAGCATCGTCAACACCCGGCGTCGGGCCCGCACGACCCGGCTCAGCGGCACCCAAAGGGGTGGGGCGAAGTCGTCCGCCCGCAGCTCGGGATCGGACGCGATTAGCTGGAAGTCTTGCCCGTCGGTCACGAGATGCCCCGAGCGCTAGAGATTCGCCTCCTCGGCCAGGGCTCGTCCGCGTCCGCGGAAGAAGAGGATGGGGTCTTCCTGGCTGAGTTCCTCGAACGCCTCCACCGCGCCGACGTAGATCAGATGGTCGCCGGCCTCGATCACCTCGTGCAGCGTGCAATCGATCACCGTCGTCGCTTGCGTGAGCCGCGGACAGCCCGTCGCGCCGATGGTGTAGTCGACGTCCTTGAACTCTTCCGGCGGTGTAGGTCGATCCTTGGAAGCGAAGTACCACATCGCGTCCTCTTGCGACGCGCCCAGTACGTTGACGGTGAACGCCTTCGCCTCGTTGAGAAACTCGACGATGCTGGCGGCCTTGTCGACACAGACGAGGATCAGCGGCGGGTCGAGGGAGAGCGACGAGAACGACTGCGCCGTCATGCCGTGGAACAACGGATCCGTGCCCGTCGTCACCACGGTGACACCGGTGGCAAAGCTGCCCAGCACGTTGCGGAACTCGCGGCTGTCGAACTCCATCAGGCACCCCCAGGGACTCGGCGACTGGAATCGTCCCGCAGCATACAGCCGCCTACCGTTGCCATCTGCTGCCCTGGTACCCTCGCGGCCTTGCCAGCCATCGCACAAGCCTGCCTGCGCACTATAAGGAGAAGCCCATGAGCTTCGAGAACCTCACGCTCGAGACCGACGAGCGCGGCATCGCCACCCTGACCCTCAACCGACCCGAGAAGCTCAACGCCTACAGCCGTGAACTTGAGGACGAGATGCGCGCCGCGACCGCACAAGCCGGCGTCGACACGGGCATCAAGGCCCTCGTCGTGACGGGCGCCGGACGCGCCTTCTCGGCCGGCGGCGACGTCTCCACGATGGTCCCCGGCGGCGGTTGGGACATCGGCCGTCAGGGCCGCTACGACCGTTTCAGCGGCCTGCACGAGGTTGCCATCAACCTGCAGACGATGCCCAAGCCCACCATCGCCATGATCAACGGCGTTGCCGTGGGTGCGGGTTGCAACCTGGCGCTCGCCTGCGACATCCGCATCGCGTCGGCGAAGGCGAAGTTTGGCCTCGCCTTCGTCAACGTCGGCCTGGGCGACGACATGGGTGGGGCTTGGTTCCTGCCGCGACTGGTCGGCTTGGGCAAGGCGCTGGAGCTGTATCTCAGCGGCGACATCATCGACGCGGCCGAAGCCCTGCGCATCGGCATGGTCAACAGCGTCGTCGAGGCGGACGAGCTCCAGACCACCACCTTCGATCTCGCCGCTCGCCTCGCTGCCGGCCCCGCCAGCGCCCATGGGCTGATCAAAGAAATGATCTACGGCGGACTCAACCAGACCCTGCCGCAATTACTCGACTTCGAGGCCGAGCGCCAGGCGGGCGAGATGGCTCACGCCGACCACGCCGAAGGCGTCGCCGCCTTCCTTGAGAAGCGCGAGGCCAACTTCGCGCGCTAGGCGGTGGCCGTCTCCGATACGCCCTAGACTTCGGCCCCATCACCCTGCGAAAGGATCACGCCATGATCTACGAACTCCGCATCTATACTGCCCACCCTGGCAAGATGGGCGGCCTCGTGGCCCGCTTCCGCGACCACACATGCGACCTGTTCGAGAAGCACGGCATCACGAATGTCGGCTACTGGCTCAATACCGTCGGCGGGCGCAGCGACGAACTCTGGTACATGCTCGCCTTCGAGGACCATGGCCAGCGCGAGAAGGCCTGGGCCGCTTTCGCTGCCGACCCCGACTGGCAGGCGGCGCGCAAAAAGTCGGAGGAGGATGGCCCGCTCGTCCACCACATCGACAACCGGATCATGAACGCACTCGACTTCTCGCCGCTGAAGTAAGCCAGCCATGAGTGACCCCATACCCTGCATCGTTCAGGGGCTCGGCCCGATCGGGCAGCGCATTCTACTGGC
>CAUYZA010000245.1:0-4809 GCA_963577225.1 Dehalococcoidia bacterium
AAAGAGAACCCAACCTGTATCACCCAGCCGGCGAGCGCTCACCCCCGGACCCCGCCAAGCCGCCCGAATCCCCTACCCACCCCAACGACCACCCCACCCCCAGCACCCCTACCCCACCCCCCGAGTAACGGGCCGCGTCATCCCCCCAAACGAAGGCATCCACGACGAATGCTTCCCCGGCCCGCCCAGCACAATGATGTGAATCTCCCCCGGCTCGTCCGCAATGCGTAGCGCCTCCGACGTATCCACCTCCGCCGACCCACCCTGCATCCGGTTCGACACCGACTCGAGGAACTCCGGCGACAACTTCTCCACCGGGTAGCGCGCGTGCTCGAACAAGTACTCCTGAATCGACTCTCGACTCCACCCCTCCGCCGCCACCGTCGCCGCATGCTCCGGCCCGAACGCCAGCAGCGGCTCGCCGCGCGAGAGAATGTTGTTGCTGCCCGCCTGCCCCATCGCCCCTGCCACCGTCTGCAGGATCCCGTCCGCCGTGTTCGACCCGTGATCCTGGATGTTGTGCGGCCCTTCCGACGCGAACACCGTCACCGCGCTCTCGTCCGCCCGCAGCCCGCGCGTCGTCTGGAACGGCGGCCACGGACTCGCGTCCTCCCGCTCCGACGCGCAGAAGGCCAGCTTCGCCGGCGTCCCCTGCGTCGCCCGGTCCCCGTGTCCCGGACTCGCCCCCGCCACATTCAGCATCACCAGCCGCACCGCCCGCCCGATCGTCACGTTCGACGCATACGTCGGCCCAAAGCAGCCCGCCCCGCCGTGCACGCCCGCCGTCCGCGCCGCTGGCCCGCTCGCCAGCACGAAGATCCCGCACGGATGCGTCGTCGCGTTCACCCCATCGATGTTGAACAGCGGGTCGACCAACCCCTCGATCGCCGCCAGCACGATCGGAAACTGGCGCGGCTCACAGCCCGCCATCACCGCATTGACCGCGATCGCGTGCACCGTCGCCTCGCCCTGCCGCGGCGCGATCACCCCCACGATATTCATCGCCTCGCGCCTGCTGGCGACGCCGTCGGCCGCCAGCATCGCTGTCACCCGCTCCTCCGTTGGCGGGATCAACGGCAGCCCGTCCGACCAGCCTCGACGCTGCGCCTCCTCCGAAAACGCCGCCGCCTCCAACGGCAGCTCGTAGAGCGGCGCGATCCTCCCCTCAGTCACGGGCGTTCACCGCGCGACGAGCGCCGCGTGCAACTCGTCGATGATCCCCGGCACCTTTTCCCGCACCGCGTCCGCCTTCAGCCCGCCCAGCGGGTGCTGCACGATGATCCGTTCCAACTCGGGCAGCCCGCGCTGCTCTGCCTCCAGCGCCAGCAAGTCGCTGAACGCGTCGGTCCCGATCGTGACCGTGGGGATTCCCTGGGCTTCGAACATGACAGCGGCGTGGACACTCCACGTCGTGCAGGATCCTCAATCACTCGACCCGACTAAGATGAAGTCGCAGTTCTCCTGCAGTGTCTTGAAGACCCCGTCCGGCGGCGGCCCCGACACCGGCTTACTGCCCACCGTCAGCGCCCCCAGATCGACCCGTTCCGCCAGCGCCGCCACCATCGTCTCCATCAGCAGACGCGCGTTCGCCTTGCGATTCTCCAGAATCCCCGGCCGCAGCCCATCCAACGAAGCCGGACGCAGCGCCGCCTCTACCTCCGTCACCCGCACGTGCCCCGTCGGATCAAATACCCGAATCGTCTCGGCCATTTTTCGCTCCTTGAAGACCCCAAACTCGTCGACTTACCCGCGAAGATTCAGGAGTCCGTCACGGCTCACCCCGGGGAACGCTGGCCCTGAGCCTCAACGAAGCCCGGGCCGTTGCGAACTCATGCCCACACCGGGATCACCAATGTTCCGGCACCATCACGAAACTAAGGCGTAGACTACTTCTTTGATCTCTTTCAGCTCGGGGTAGCGCCCCGTCGCGTGCTTCGAATAGACTAGCTCACCGTTGACCTTCCACTCGAACGCGCCCTTGTCGCCCGGGATCAGGGTCAGCTTGCTCACGTCGTGCTGAATCTCGCTCATCACTTCACTCACCATCCAGGTGGTGCGCAGCAAGTAGTTTCAAGGCACGCAGTACTCGACTGAGATCTCGATCTTCCCGTCGCTCATCGCGACTCCCTTCGCTTGCATCTTTGCGAGCGCGCTCGTCGAAAGCGCGCTCCCGGCCAGTCTACGCCGAAGCCGCCCCACGCCGGGACCCCCAGCCCCTACGCTCCCGACCAAGCGGCGCCCAGCATTCCGCCCGCCCTGAGTTTCACCAAAGCCGCCCGCCGAAGTACGCCCCCACCCCAAAGGAACCACCTGATGTCACGCGCGATCAGCAAAATAGGATTCATCGGCACAGGCAACATCGGCAACCCCATGGCCCGACACCTGATCGAAGCCGGTCACGACCTTGTCATCCACGACGTCCGACCTGAGGTCGCCGAGAACCTGCTCGAACTCGGCGCCACCTGGGCCGGCTCTCCCGCCGAAGTCGCCGCCGCCGCCCGCATCGTCTTCACCTCTCTGCCCGGCCCGCTCCAGATCGAAGACGTCGTCAACGGCAGCGACGGCCTGCTCAGCGCCGCCCAAGACGGCGACATCCATATCGACCTCTCCTCCAACTCCATCGCCACCGTCCAACGGTTAGCCGCCCGCGAAGCCGAACGCGGTGTCCTCTACCTCGACTGCCCCGTCACCGGGGGCGTCGCCGGTGCCGAGCGCGGCACCCTCACCCTGCTCGCCAGCGGCGACCGCGACGCCTTCGACCGCGTCCATCCCCTGCTCGAATCGATCGGCGAAAATATCTTCTTCCTCGGCGACGCAGGCACCGGATGCCTCGTCAAACTGATCAACAATGCCATCGTCCTCTGCAGCGGCCAGATCGCCCAAGAAGGCCTTGTCCTCGGCGCCAAAGCTGGCCTCGACGTGGAGGAACTCTACGGCATGCTCAAAGTCAGCACCGCCCGCCCCTTCATCGGCCTCATGCCCTACCTGCTCGGCCGTCGCTTCGACAACCCCAGCTTCACCCTCGCCCTCGCCGAAAAAGATGTTTCCCTCGCCCTTGAAGCCGGCCGTTCCCTCCAAGTCCCCATGCCCGTCACCGCCGCCGCCCACCAGACCTACCTCCGTGCCCTCGCCAACGACCTCGGCGAACAATCCTTCCTCGCCACCCTCGAAGCCCTCGAAACCGCCGCCAACACCGAAGTCCCCCAAGTCGAAGTCGAAGGCGTCCGCGACCGCCTCTAGCCCAGCCTCATCTCGACGAGCTCTGAGGTCATGATCCGCGCTTGCTACGCTTGTAATCTCGTTCGTATGAGGCACCGCGTAATCATTTAGTGATCCATCAGAGTTGTAGCCAGGGTATCGGCGGCCCCAATGCATCGTCGATTCACGGCTATGAGGATCTCGATGTTCTCTTGGACATCGCGGACTCGCTTCGCTAGCGAGCATCCCGCTCACGCCCAACTGTGGATCTCTGGAGGCACCCGTTCCTGGTTCGACGCGCTGTTCGGTCTCCTCCTCGCGCTCATCGCCGCAAGCTGTGGCGGGGACACCCCGCCGACGGACCCGGCCACCGACGTCGAACCCCCGGCGATCGAAGCGCCCAGCCAGACGGCAGATCTTGCCCCGACACCACCAGACAATGCGGACGCAGTTGCGGATGCGGATGTCGCGGCCGAAGCCGCACAGGTCGACGGCGATGCCGATGACCCTGGACTCGAACAGCCGGTCGAAACACCGTCGGACCTGGGCCCCGATCCAAACGACGACTCCCGCTTCATCCCGCTGCCGGGGATCGCGCCGCGACGCCTACACACCGCGACGCTGTTGGAAGACGGCACCGTGCTCCTGGTCGGCGGGGATGGTTTCCACACGCTGAATCCGGATGTCGAGCGCTTCGATCCCGCCGGCCAATCGATGTAGCTCGCAGCCCCGCTGCTCGAACTGCGGCAGACTCATTCGGCGACGCTGCTCAGCGATGGTCGGGTTTTTGTCATCGGCGGCGTCACCACGAGCGGACGGATCGCATCCACTGAGATCTACGATCCCGTCGCCGACACGTTCGTCCCCGGCCCTCCTCTCCCCCTGGCCCGGAGTGCGCTGTCCAGCGTGCGCCTGGCGGACGGGCGGGTGCTGGTCACCGGTGGCATAGGGAGGACCCACCGGCGCAGATGCTGGAGGTCTACGACCCCGCGCTGAACCGCTTCCTCGACGCCGGCCTGCTGCCGGCCGAGATGCGTGCCGTGCGACTCGTGCGCCTGCCCGATGATCGCATTTTGGCGGTCTCGCGCGCCCTGACGGCGATCATCGACCCGGACACCTTCGCGCTGGACCTGCTCACGCCCGCCAACGGGCTGCTCCTCGAGGGGTTCGTGGACGCGGAGCCTGCCTGGCCCCGGATGCTAACGCTGTTGGCCGACGGCACCGTCCTGCTGGCCGGCGGCTGCTGCGACTCGGAGGGTCGGGTACTTGACGATGCGGCGATCTTCGATCCAGAGCGCCGTGCGCTCGCGTCGGTGGGACCATTGGCGGTCGCACGCGCCGGAGCACAGACCGCCTTGTTGTGCGACGGCCGCGTCTTGATCGCGGGCGGCATCGCGGGTCTGCTCCGAGCGTTCCAGGCCACGGACACCGCCGAGCGGTACGACCCGGCCTCACAAACATTCAGCGCGATCGAGCCCATGGGCGCCCCTCGTCAGCGGCACACGCTGACCGTGCTCCCTGATGGCGATGTGCTGGTGTTCGGGCATTCCCGAGTCAATCCGGACCTGCCGATCGCGGAGCTCTTCCGCACAGGCTGCTCCTAAGACCGCG
>CAUYZA010000246.1:0-4808 GCA_963577225.1 Dehalococcoidia bacterium
GTGAGTCCAAAGGCGGCGTCATCCTGGCGGCCGCCGCGAAGCTTAACGCGGCCACCACCGCGCTACCGGCGAACATCACCAGGGCCCAGTCGTACGAATCCGTCGCATCGAAAATCGCGCCGGCCGTCGCCGGGGACACGACCAAGCCCAAGGCTTGGATCGTGAAGCTCGCGCCCAAGATCGTACCGTAGCTGGCCAGCCCGAAGGCCCGCATGAGGACCACGGGCTCCAACAGCGGTCCAGCCGCGAAGCCCAGGAGGAAGAGCACGATGAACAGAACGATGCCCCATGTCGCCCCGCCGCTCGTCAGCAGGGTCAGCATGGCCGCCCCCAACAGGAGCGAGAACCAGACCGACGGTCGCTCGAAGCGCGCGAACCGATCCGCAACGCAGCCGTAGAAAAGCAAGGCCACGATCGCACCGGCTGACGTCAGCGAGACCAGCCCGGCCGCCCACGCTCCCGACAGCCCGACCGACTCGTAGTAGGGGACGGCGTGAACGAGCCAGCCGATCACGCTGTAGAAGAACGCCGTAATCGCCAGGGTCAGGACCCAAAACATCGGTGTGCGCAAGGCTGCGGCAAGGCTCAGGCCCGGCGCTGTGTCACTCGCTAGGGCATCAGTCCCAGCGCTGGGCGCGATCTGAAGCTCGGCTGCGTCGGGGGGTGGATCGTCGCGAATCACGAAGAGCGCTAAGGGAATGAGCAGGACCGTGAGAACTGCCGCAGCGAAAACGAACGCCCCTTGCCAGGCCACCGCCTCGATCACCACCGCCATAATCGGCACCATCACCACCGCTCCCAGCCAGAGCCCCGTGCCCAGAATCGCCACCGCCGTCGCGCGGCGCCTCCCGAACCAGCGCGCGATCAGAACTTGGAAGGGGATGTAGGAGATCGCCTGCCTGGTGACCGCGTTGATCGCGAGGAAGGCGTACCACTCCCAAAGGCTGCTCACCGTTGCGAGGAGCAAGAAGGACAGACCGGTGAACAGCGTCCCGAACACTAGGAGGCGGCGCGTACCGAAGCGATCGATCGCGCGCCCCACCATCGGTGCCGTGATCCCGCTGACCAACAGCGAGACCGAGAAACCCAAGGCGGCCTCCGCCCGCGCCCACGAGAACTCCTCCTCTAGGGGCTCAACAAAGAGGCCGAACGACGAGAATGCCATCCCCTCGCCGACCGCCATGGCCAGCACCGCCGTCGCCAGAATCCACCAGCCGTAGTACGTCTGCCGAATCCGAACGCGCCAGGCTCAGACACGGATGATGGCTGTTGGTCCATGGGCGGGCATCGGCCCAGTCTGACGGCTGCGCCGCTACGTTCACACACGACCGAATCGAGGGCCGAATCGCGAGCGGCTCGGTCTCCCGCGAGGGTCAGTGTTCCATCACCAGGCCGCCGTCTTGGTTGATCGACTGCCCCTGAATCCAGGAGGCGGCATCCGTGCAGAGGTAGGCGATGAAATCGCCCACCTCATCGTCGGAGCCCCAGCGCTGGACGGGATCCGCGCCGCGGCGAGCGGTCGTGGCTTCGCTCGGGCGTACCTGGTCCATGCGCGAAGTGTCCACCGGCCCGGGGCAGACACAGTTGACGTTGATCCCGTGCGGGCCAAACTCGTGCGCCATCGATTGAGTCATGCCGACCATGCCGAAGTTCGCCGCGTTGTAGGCCAGGGTGTTCGCGCTCCCGCGCTTTCCGGCGATCGAGGCCACGTTCACGATCTTCCCGCCCTCGTTTTGGGCGTACAGGCGCTCGACGACGGCTTGCGTGCACAGGAACGTGCCGCGCAGCTTCACGTCGACGACGCGCTGGAACAGATCGCGATCGAGATCCCCAATCGGCGTCCGGTCTTCCCCGCGCGCGACGGCCGCATTGTTGATCAGGATGTCGACCCGGCCGAGGGCGTCGATCGTCGCTTTGATGGCCTGGTCAACCTGGGCCCCGTCCGTGACGTCAAACACCAGAGGCAGGGCCCGCCTGCCCTCCGCGCGGATTTGCTCCGCGGTGCTCTCCACGTCGGCCCAGTTCACTGCCTTCTCGTCGTCAGGGAAGCTCGCGGGGTCTCGCCCGGTACCAGTCACCGCAACATCGGCGCCGAGGCGCGCGAGCGCGACCGCCGCGGCCCGGCCAATCCCACGCAGCCTCCCAGCACCCGTCACAATCGCGACTTTCCCGTCGAGCTCAGCCATCTTCGCCTCCTCATCGACTGCGATGCAGTCCTGACCGCATACGCGAGCTGCAGACTAGGCGATTCGGCCCGTTGAGCCATCGCGCTGGCCATGCGGCACGTCTCAGTCGTGCGAGTGCGGAAGATCGCCGAGGTGTGGCAGGACCTCAGTATTGAAGAAGGGATCGGAGAGCGCGGTGTGGAGGCAATCCACTCCCAGACGGTGGAACTCCGCGATGCGCTCGAGGATCGTCGCCGGACTCCCGATCAGTCGGCTCGCGAAGCCCTCGTTCGTGTCCAGGTGAGTCAAGGGATCGTCGCTGGGCGCCCACATGCCTTGCGCCCCAGCGACGCGCGTCCGTCGCCGTTCGATCACGGCCGCGTCCGTGGCCTCAACCATCGCCGTCACGGCCTCTTCTGCTTCAGCGTCGGTTGCGCGGCAGACAGGCAGCGCGTAGAGCGCGAATCGGACCTGGCGCCCGGTCTCTGCGCAGAGCTCACGGACCTTCGAGATGATGCCCGCGATCTTCTCCGGGGGACCGCCGTTGAGGAACATCCAGTCCGAGAGATCGGCGGCCATCGACATCGCGGCGGGCGACTGGCCGCCCTGCCAGACTTCTAAGCGCTTCTGCACAGGCCGGGGCTCCAGGCGCAGGCCGTTGGCGCGGTAGAAGTGCCCTGTGTGGTCATACGAAGCGTTGGCCCAAGCCCCCTGCACCACCTCCAGGAACTCACGCGAGCGACGATAGCGCTCGTCGTGTTCCAGCCAGTCCACCCCGTATTGGTGGAACTCTTCCTCGTTCCAGCCAGAGGTGACGTTGATCGCCCAACGCCCATTGGTGAGACGGTCGATCGTGGCACCCCACTTGGCGATCTGGGTGGGTTGGAAGAAGCCGGGATGGATCGCGGTGATCAGACGCATCCGCTTGGTGTGGGCCGCAAAGAAGGCGGTCGCCGCGAGGCAGTCGTAGCTGGAGCCTTCGATCTCTTCCGCGTTGCCCCACCAGCGTTGCGCGATTAGTAGGTGATCGATGCCGATCGCCTCGGCCTGCGAAGCCTCTGCTGCCAGGCGCTCCGTCAGCTCCTCGCCGGCGACATCGCTGATGCCGACGACCGGCCCGCGGCGACCGCTGAGATCCGGCCCAGCGAAGGCCGTTCCCGCGAAGATCGAAGTCAGGATCCGCGTCATCGTTGCTCTGCCCACGATCTAGCATTCGCCGGATGACCGTTGGCTCGGCACCTTCGGTCAACGCGTCGGTCGCGACGCCAGGAGTCTAAGGCATGCACCACCGCCGCCCGCGAACGAAGCTGAGCGGCTGAACGAGGAGATCGCGATGTCCAAGTACGTCATGTTGCCGCCGATTGACGATCTTATTCGCGGCTGGGCGCATCAGCTCGCGGAGGCGTTGCCCGAGCTCGATGTCGTCGTCGCGGAGAGCGACGAAATCGCGGCCCGCGAACTCGTCGACGCAGATGGGGCGTATGGCTGGGTACCGCCTGATGTGCTGCCAACCGTCGAGCGACTGCGGCTATTGCAAAACCCATTCGCCGGCCCGCCACCGGGCTACTATTACCCTGAATTGGCTGACCACCCGGTCACGATCTGCAACCCCCGCGGAATCTATTCGGACCACATCGCCCAGCACATCTTGATGTTCATGCTGGCCTTGTCCCGCGGCTTGCCCTATTGGAGTGCGGCGCAATCGCAGGGTCGCTGGGATCCGCAAGCGCGCAAGCGCGGGTACGTGAACCTGGCCGCGTCGACGGTCCTAATCAACGGCGTCGGCGGCATCGGGGCCGAAACGGCGCGACTCAGCGCGGCGTTTGGCGCGCACGTCATCGGCGTCGATCCGCGGCCCGAACAGACAACGCCGGGAGAACTCGTGCCACCCAGCGAGCTGGATAGGCGCTTGCCCGAGGCAGACTTCGTCGTCACCACCGTGCCCCATACACCCGAGACCGAAGGCATGTGGAACGCGGCCCGCTTCCGCGCGATGAAGAATTCGGCCTACTTCATCAACATCGGGCGCGGTATGACGGCGAAGCTCGATGATCTCACGGCGGCGCTCGAGCAGGGAGAGATCGCGGGCGCAGGACTGGACGTCTTCGAGACGGAGCCGCTGCCCGATGGCCATCCGCTCTGGCAGATGGAAAATGTCCTGATCACTCCGCATGTCGCCGTGGCCGACGCGGCAGACATCCCTGAACGGCGCTTTGCGCTCATTCTGGAGAACGCCCGCCGCCTGATCGACGGCGGCGAGTTCGTCAACGTCGTGGACAAGACAAAGTGGTACTGAGTAACGCCGAACTCGTGCGCAGATGCGCCCTAGTCGGGCTTCGACGTCCAGACGACGCGCCCACCGACCCGCGACAAGTGGCCAAGTCCCTGTTCGGGCAAATGCGAGGCCACAACGAGTTCACCCGATTCGACGAGGCGGTCGATCACGAGGCGCCGCGTCGCCGCGCCTAAAACAGGGCGCGGCGTTACCCGCTTCCGGCACGATAGTTGTCAAATAGTCGTCACCTGTTGCGGAACCTCAGCCAACGCCGACGGCCGGCATCCCCCCCCCAACGCCCATGCCTTGGCAGTTTTGCGTGGCGCGCCCGGAGGGACTCGAACCCCCGCCCCTCAGATCCGAAGTTT
>CAUYZA010000247.1:0-4805 GCA_963577225.1 Dehalococcoidia bacterium
TGCCATTTTACCTCGCCGAGGACCGCGACCAGGCCTTCGACGAGTGCCGCGCGGGCGCGCGCGAGTTCTATCAGGAGTATTTCGAAGGCACGCTCGGGCGGCCTCCCGCTGTCGAGAGCGAGGATATCGCGCACGAAGTCAAGGCCGGCGGCGCCATCGTCGGCACGCCCGATGACGCCATCGCCGCCATCGAGCGACTTCAAGATCTCTCAGGCGGCTTCGGCGGATTCCTTTGTCAGGCCCACGAGTGGGCCCCGCGCGAGAAGGTGCACAAGTCGTTCGAACTCTTCGCGCAGTACGTCATGCCGAAGTTCCAAGGCCAGCTCGAACCGATCGTCGACTCGCAACAGTGGACCGCCGCCAACCCGGACTCGATCTTCGGCAACAACCCCAAGGCTATGGAGCGCGCCTTCAAGGACGCCGGCCGCGAAATCCCGCCCGAGGTGGCCAAGAACTTGCAGCGCTAGCTCCCCGCGACGTCCGCACAGGCGCGCGAAATCCGGTCCGCCCCCTCGCGCAGGTCGTCGAACGTCGTCCAAGAGTAGGCCAGGCGGATGTTCTCGTCGTCGGGGCCCGAGTCGCGGTCCGGGTAGAATGCCCGCCCGATCGGGAAGATCGCGCCCTCTTCGACGCCCTTGCCCTGCACGTCCATCGATTGCAGTCCCTCGGCCAGCTTGAGCCAGAGGAAGAACCCCCCGCCGGGCTGTTTGAACGTCGCGTACGGCTCGCAGACGTCGCGCAGACGGCTCACGAGCGTCTCCATCTTGTCGCGGTAGATCCCGCGCATCATCGACACGTGCTGCTCGAACTCGCCGGTCACCATGTACTGGTACAGCGTGCGATGCAGGAGCGGGCTGTTGCCCATGTCGAAACGGGCCGGCATGATCGCGTCGATCAACGATGGCTGTGCCTGCACCCAACCCACGCGTAGTCCTGTCGCGATTACCTTTGAGAACGTGCCCGCCACGATCACGCCGTGGCCGTCCGCCACGGCCGAGATGCTGGGCACCATCTCGGAGCCGAAGTAGAGCTCGTTGTAGGCCGTGTCCTCCAGGATGAAGATCGAGTGCCGCGACGCGAGCTCCACGAGCTGCTGCCGTCGCTCCATCGTCATCGTGACCCCGGTGGGGTTGTGGAACGTGGGGATCGTGTAGATCAGCTTGATGCGACGCCCCTCCGCCTCCAGGCGCAGGATCGTCGCCTCCACCTCGTCCACCAGCAGGCCATCGTCGTCCATGCGCACGCCCACGATCTCGGCTTGGTGGCCGCGCATTGTGCGCAGCGAGCCGGAGAACGTCGGCAGCTCGGTGATCACAACGTCGCCCGGGTCGAGCAGTGCTGAGCAGACGAGGTCGATCGCGCCCGCCGCGCCGTTCGTCAGCACGAACGAGTCGGAACCCGGCGTCGTGGGGTGGTCGCGGGAGAAGAATTGTCCGATCAGCTCGCGCAGCGGCTCAAAGCCGTGCGCTCCGCCGTAGACCAGCGGCGCATCGTCCGGAGTGTCGAGCGCCCGCTCCATCGCGTGAATCAGGCCCTCACGTGGCTGCGTCGTGGCGTCGGGGATCCCCCCGGCCAGCGAGATCGGCGACACCTTGGGGTCCGGCCGTTTGCCCGACAGTCCCCAGTCCGTCATCGTCCCGGCCGTCAGGTGCTGGACGCGGTCGCTGACCAGGGCCGAGGGATCGCGCTCGCCCCACCGCTCCGCGGCCAGCCCAGAGACGTCTGGGGTGGTCTCACTCGTCGTCATCGATGCACCTCCGCCGCCGGATCGGCTTCACGCACAGCCGGGATAAGTCGGGACCGTTCGTTGGTAGCGCACAGTGTAGTCGCCGTCCCGCGTAGCTGTGTTGTGTCCCTGTGTCCGACCCGTCCAAGAGCCCGCCCGTCCCGAACTGCAGCGCGCTGGCTAGCTGGCAGCACCTCGTGCCTCACGCGACTCCACCCACCGCTACCCGAGATCTGTCGAGTCCTGCCGGCCCTGTCCCATCATCCAGACACGTCCGCCCCACGAGTTCCGTCATCCAGACACGGCCGCCCTACGAGGACTGAACATGCGGGGGGGGGCACGGGGGGCGCCGCCCCCCATACGAATGCCTTACTCTGGCCCCGGTCAACACGACATTGGATCAGCGGAGGTAAACGGCGTGAAGTTGGGCGTCCTGGACCAGGTCCCGATTCGCCAGGGCGGCAACGCCGAGCAGGCCTTGGCCGAGAGCTTCGAGCTGGCCGAGGCCGTCGACGGCTGGGGCTTCTCGCGCATCTGGTACGCCGAACATCACAACACCGGCTCGCTCGCCTGCACCGCGCCCGAGGTGCTGATCCCGCACGTCGCCATGCGCACCAAGCAGATCCGCGTCGGCTCCGGCGGGGTCATGTTGCCGCACTACTCGTCGCTGAAGGTGGCCGAGCAGTTTCGGCTGCTGGAGACGCTCTATCCCGGTCGCATCGACCTCGGCATCGGCCGCGCGCCCGGCTCCGACGGTCGAACCGCGCGCGCTCTGGCCCACGGCCCTGGCTCGCTCGGCCTGGAGCACTTCCCCGAGCAGCTCGGCGACATCTACGGCTATCTCGCCGACGACCTGCCCGAGGCGCACCCCTTCCACGGCATCAAGGCTGGCCCACCGCGCCGGGGATCGGAAGACAGCGATGAACTGCAGTCGGACCACCAGCCCGTCTCATCGATGCCGGAGCTCTGGCTCCTCGGCTCGTCCACCATCGGCGGCGCCTACGCCGCGGCCATGGGCTGGGCCTTCTCCTTCGCCCACTTCATCAGCCCCGATGGCGGCGAAGAGGTGATGCGCAATTACCACACGCAATTCAAGCCCTCGCCGATGTGGGAGAAGCCGACTGCCTCCCTGGGCGTCTCCATCACCTGCGCCGACAGCGACGACGAGGCCGAGGAACTCTCCTGGTCCCGCTGGATCAGCCGCATTCGCAGTAATCGCGGCCAGCGCGGCGGCATCATCTCGCCGCAAGAGGCGCGCGATTTCGAACTGTCCCCCCAGGAGGAGGAGTACATCGAGTACTTGAAGACGCGCTCGGTCCACGGCACGCCGGGCAAGGTGCGCGACCGACTGGAGGAGCTGGCCAAGGTCTACGACGTCGACGAGTTCATCGTGCTCACGATCACCTTCGACTTCGCCGCCCGCCTGCGCTCGTACGAATTGCTCGCGCAAGAGTTCGGCCTCATCCAGCAGGCCGCGCCCCCACCGGAACTAACAGTGGAACAAGCCGCGCCTTAGGAACGGGTGTAGCATGCCTCCCGCAACGCTCAGCGACTCCCCAGTCATCATCGAAGCGCCGGTCATCGTTGAGGTTGCAGTCAACGGCGCCACACCCAAGAGCCGCAACCCTCATGTGCCGCGCACCGTGGACGAGATCGTCATCGACGCCGTGGCCTGTATCGACGCCGGTGCCTCGATCGTGCACAACCACAACGACGACCCAGTGCTCGGCACCGTCCCTACCCACGACCCTCAGCCCTACATCGACGCCTGGCGCGCAATCCTCGCCCAACGCCCCGGCACCATCCTCTACCCCACCATGGGTGGCGGCGGCCCCCACACCACGATCGAGCAGCGCTACAGCCACATCCCCGCCCTGGCCGAGGCGGGCGTGCTGGGCCAGGGCCTTGTCGACCCGGGCTGCGTCGCCTTCGGCGGTACCGATCCTGACGGCCTGCCCGCCGACGCCGACATCGTCTATCGCAACACGTACGCCGACGCGCGTTACATGTTCGCCACCTGCCACGCGATGGGGCACGGCGCCAGCATTTCCTGCTTCGAGCCGGGCTTCGTCCGCGTCGCGCTGGCCTATCAGCGCGCCGGCAAGCTCCCGCCCGGATCCTTGGTCAAGCTCTACTTCGGGGCAGGCGGCCTCGCCTGCGCCGACGATGGGGCCTACCCGCTCTCCTTCGGTCTGCCGCCCACCGAAGCCAGCTTGGACGCCTACCTCGCGCTCTTGAGCCCGGACATTGAGAACTGGTCCGTGGCCGCGCTGGGCGGAGACGTGATCGAGAGTGGCCTCGCTCGCCTCGCCCTCGAACGCGGCGGCCACGTCCGCGTCGGGCTCGAAGACCATGCCGGCTCGCGCCAGCCGTCGAACGTCGAACTCGTCGACGAGCTCGTTGCGCTCTGCGACGAAGTCGGGCGCCCCGTCGCGACATCGGTCGAAGCCCGTTCGATTCTGGGCCTGCCTGCCGCCGGCTAGCAGCCTCCCCGCATCAGCGAGAATCGCGCCTGTCTGCCGCGACCCTGAGGAGTTCACCATGAAAGCGATCGTCCGTCACAAGTACGGATCCCCCGACGTTCTCGAGCTGCAAGAGGTCGAAACGCCTCCCCTGCTCGACGACCAGGTCATGATTCGAGTGCACGCGGCTTCGGTGAATCCGCTGGACTGGCATTTCCTGCGAGGCACACCGTTCGTGATCCGGATGACGGCCGGGCTGGTCAGACCGAAGCGCAAGATCCTGGGTGCGGACGTGGCCGGGACGGTCGAAGCGGTCGCTGCCACAGTGACGCGGATTCAACCCGGCGACGAGGTCTTCGCGGCCGGCCCTACTCTGGGCACCTTCGCCGAGTATCTCTGCGTCCCTCAGAATCGCGTCGTGCTGAAGCCAGCCAACGTCACGTTCGAAGAGGCTGCGGCCGTGCCGGTCGCGGCGCTCACCGCACTCCAGGGTCTGCGCGACAAGGGACACATTGAGCGGGGACACAAGGTCTTGATCAACGGTGCGGCCGGCGGGGTGGGGACGTTCGCCGTCCAGATCGCGAAGTCGTTCGGGGCCGAGGTGACCGGTGTCTGCA
>CAUYZA010000248.1:0-4803 GCA_963577225.1 Dehalococcoidia bacterium
CGCCTACGGCCGCTTCTACAACCACACCGCCGGCATGGTCGCGATCACCGAGGACCTGCCGGAGGAGACCAACACTGTCACCCTGGATCCGGAGCTGACCGACAGCGACGGCATCCCGGCGCCCAAAATCAACTACACCTTGAGCGACAACAGCCGGCGCATGCTGGCCCACTCCATTGAGCGCGGCCAGGAAGTGCTGCGCGCCGCCGGCGCCGTCGACACCTTCGCCGACCCTCTCATGCGCCAGGCCGGCTGGCACCTGATGGGCACCGCGCGTATGGGCGCAGACCCCAAGACCTCGGTCGTCAACGAATGGGGCCGCTCCCACGACGTCAAGAATCTCTTCATCGTCGACGGCAGCATCTTCGTCACGGCCGCCGGCGTGAACCCCACCTCCACCATCCAGGCGCTGGCTCTCTACGTCGCCGACTCAATCAAGAAGAACATCGAAACGCTCTTCGACTAGCCATGACCAACGAACCCACCATCCTGCGCGACGCCGCCTTCATGCAAACCTTCCTCGACCTGCTCATCCCGCCCAGTGAAGACGGCAAGCTGCCGGGCGCCGGCAGCCTCGGACTGTCCTCCGACTTGGCCGAGGCGCTCGAAGCCAACGACGTTGTTGTGTCGGGGCTGCAAGCCGTCCAAGAGGCCGCCCTAGAACGGGAACCGGCTGGTCTGTCAGCGCTGCCGCCGGCTGCCCAGAGCGAACTTGTCGAATCCCAGCTCGGCGCGCACCCGGCGCTGATGGCCGGCATCACCCACCAGCTCTACCTCGCCTACTACCAGCACCCCACGGTGCTTCAAGGTCTCGGCCAGCCTCCCCGGCCACCCTTCCCGGAGGGCTACACGGTCGAAGAGACCGATCCGCGCCTGATCGAAGTGCTAGAGGAGCGCCGTCGCTCCCAGTAGGTCTCACATACGCGACGAAGCGCTCTCCCCAGGCTCGCCGAACTCAGCCGTCGAGACCCTTGTTGGGATTAATCAAATACTTCTCGCCTGTCGCGCGCTTGTTGTAGACCGCGATGTTCTCCAGCTGGAGCGCCTCGCCCAGCGAGATCTCCTTGGCGTAGTGGCTCGCAAAGGTCGTGGTCACCTCGTCGGCAACGCGCTGACGCAGCCGCTCCGACGCCTTCGGGCCAATCCGTTCAAGGAAGGGCGGGAGTAGCCAGCCGCCGATGCCCCAGGCCATGCCGTAGGCGCGACGCAGCTCCGTCGGCGAAGTGTCGAGACCGCCGTAGATGTAGAGCTGCTTGTGCACGTTGGACCCGTAGCGGCTGAAGCCCGGCTGCTTCGCCACCGCGGCGGCTTCCATCGCGCTCAGGATCTGACTGCCCAGAATCCCGCCGCCCGTTGCGTCGAAGGCCAGCGTGGCCTCCGTCTCCATCAGCGCTTCCGTCAGATCGTCTTCGAACGACGCCGCACTCGTATCGCAGACGAAGCGCGCCCCGGTCGACTCCAACAACTCGACGTGCTCCGGCCGCCGAACCACGTTGACTAGCCCGACGCCCTCATCGAGACAGATTTTCTGCAGCATCTGCCCCAGATTCGAGGCGGCGGCCGTATGCACCAGTGCCGTGTGGCCCTCCAACCGCATCGTTTCGAGCATGCCCAGCACCGTCAGCGGATTGACGAAGCACGACGCGCCCTCCACGGCCGTCGTGCCTTCGCGCAGAACCAAGCACTGGCCCGCGTCGACCGCCCGAAATTGGCTATACATCTCGCGGCCCAGCGCGCCAACCATCTTGCCCAACAACACCTGCGCCGCATCGCCGGAGCCCGCCGCGACGACGACTCCCGCACCCTCATTCCCCGCCGGCATCGCCTGGTCGAATCGGTCCGCCAGCGGCGCCAGCAGCGCAGGCGGGATCGGCGCGCTGACCGTGGGGCGGTCCGCCGTGCCGGACGCCACGGCCTGGCTCATGTCCGCCGGGCCGAGCAGCAGCCCCAGGTCCGACGGATTGATTGGTGCGGCCTCGACCCGCACGACCACCTCGTTCGGTCCGGGCGTCGGCATTTCGACCTCGGCCAGCGCGAGTTCGAGTCGGCCGTCGCTGGTGATGGTGGACTGAATCTGTCGTGGCATGAAGCGCGCCTCATCATTCTGATTCGCCGGAGACGGGTGCCGTCGTCGGGGCGTCAGGATATCCGACGGGCTGACTCTGAACAGTCCAGCGCGAGCGCTTCGATTGCTGACGCCGTCAACGGGCGGAAGCGCGCCCGCCCGCCAGTCTGGCCGGCAGCAAGGTCGTCAGCCCCAGCAGGTGCAGCACAAGCCCTGGGCCGCAACCGCGAGCGGAGCGAACAGGAACAAGAATCCGAGGCCCCACGACGTCGGGTGAGCGCTGTTGTCCGCGTAGCTGGCTGTCCAGATCAGCGCCGCGCTCCCGGCCAGAGCGGCCAGCACATAGGACGTGCCCAGGGTCCAGGTGGCGACGGCTTTCACTGCTGGCCCCTACCAGCTAGTTCGCCAGGCTGTTCCCGCTCACGACGAGCCGCTCGCCGCCGCGCTCGCCCAGTACCTGCACGGGGTCATCGCTCCAGGCGACGCCCGACGCCTCACGCAGCGCCCCAGGATCCGGCTCGAAGCCTTCCACGACCAGGGAGGGGTCGCCCCACATTGGGGCGGCAGTGATTCAGCCAGCGTCTCGCAGAGTCGGGTCTCGCCGTTCGCGATCACAATGAAGCCATTCACCAGCAGTGGGCCCGTCAGCCTGCTGGACAGCGCTTCCCCAACTGAGAGGCGGGGGCCGGACCCCAGCGACGGCGCGGCCGTGCGCGAGAGCAAGTCGACCGCGCCCGGCACGCCGAGTTCCTCCGGCGCGACGCGCCCGCAACCGAAGTCGATCCGCACAATTCGGTCCTCGGCGATCCGCACGCGCGTTACCCAGGTCTGGTTCCCCTCTCCCGCCACGAACACGACCGCGTATTCACCGCTCGGCCAATAAGGCTCAGCCGTGGGATCCGGTTCGAGCTGATAGACGGCGTGCACGCCCTCGATCGCTCCAGGCAGGCCGCCCGGTTCGACGAGTTGGCCGAGCACGCGCGAGGTTTCCGCACCGCGCGGCGCGTACTCCGCCTCGCAGACCGACGTTGGCAGAACCTCCACCGCGCTGCCATCGACCTGCTCCGCGCCAAACCCCACCGGCACGGTCCCCCACCGAGAAGTTGGTCAATTGAGGGAGCGGGGGCCATCGCTACTGGCGGGGCAGGCCCAAGCCACGCGTCGCGATGATGTTGCGCTGGATCTCGCTCGTGCCGCCACCGATCGTCGCCGCCACATTCGACAGGTACGAATGCGACAGACGGCCACCCAGCGGCGCCCGCTCGTCGTCGCGCAACCCGCCGTACGAACCCAGCAGCTTCATCCCGGTCGACGCGATTCGCTGCGACAGCTCGGAGCTGTACAGCTTCGCCGCTGACGCTTCGTGGTTCGCGATCACGTCCCGAGTCTGCATGTCCACGATCCGGTAGGCCAGGTTCGTCCCCACCGCGATCTCGATGAAGCGGTCAGCCAGTTCCAAGCTCACGCTCCGGCTGCGCTGCTGCCGCGGGACCTCCCCCGCGAACGCGGCCAACTCCTCGACGCTACGACGGCTGCCCGCGAACCCCGCAATGCTGGAGCGTTCGAAGTCCAACGACACTGCCAGGTGGTACCAACCGCGGTTGACCTCGCCCACCACGTTGTCCTTGGGGATGCGTACATCTTCGAAGAAGACCTCGTTGAAGCCGTGTCCGTCGGCCATGTTAATCAGCGGCTGCACCTGAACGCCGGGCGCGTGCATGTCCAGCAAGAACATCGTCATGCCGCGATGCTTGGGCGCGTCGGGATCTGTCCGGGCAGCGAGCCAGCCCCAGTCAGCACGGTGCGCGCCCGAGGTCCAGATCTTCTGGCCGTTGATCACGTAATCGTCGCCATCCTCCACCGCTCGCGTTTGCAGGCTGGCCAGGTCGCTGCCCGCGCCGGGCTCCGAGTAGAGCGTGCACCACCAGGAGTCATGCTCGGCGTTCGCGATCGCGCCCAGGTGCTTCTGCTTCTGCTCGTCCGTGCCGTAGAGCATCACGGCCGGACCCACCCAGCTCACGCCCATGTTCGAACTCGGCGCGCGCCGGTAGCCCATCTCCTCGTTCAGCACCATCTGCTGCCAGTACGACGCGCCCAGCCCGCCGTACTCCTCCGGCCAGGCCATCGTCAGCCACTGGCGACCCGCCATCGCCTGCTGGAAGCGCAGCGCGACGGCGTGCCGGGCCTCGGAGTAGCCCTCGTCCGGCGGCTGCTGATCCCAATCGGCGGGCAGTTCCGCCTCGATGAACCCCCGCACCTCCTGCCGGAAGTTGTCCTCATCCTCGTGCCAGCGGAATTCCATTGCAGACGTCCTCTCTCGCGAAACCTCTCCGACCCGGCCGGTTCAAGCCGGGCGCGACGGTAGCTGCACAACGGCGGCGGCCGGCGTCGTCTTGCCTTGGCGGTCGCTCTCGATCCAGAGCTCCACGTCCACCTCGTTGCCACCCCCCTCCGTCGACTCGCGTTTAGCGACCACCTCGCCCATCACGCGGATCGTGTCGCCGTTCATGTTCATCCGCCGCATCTGGAAGCCCAGCTTGCGCAACCAGCCCTCGGGCCCCATCCAGTCGGTCACCAAGCGGCAGAGTGCGGCCCGCGTGAAGCCGGTGTTGTAGAAGATGTCGTCGTGGCCGCCGGCCCGCGCGAAGTCGGGGTCGTGATGGACCGGATAGAAGTCCTGCGAGCCGCTCACCTGCGCCGCCATACGGGTCCAATCCAGCTCCAGCTCGAAGCCGGGG
>CAUYZA010000249.1:0-4789 GCA_963577225.1 Dehalococcoidia bacterium
CAGTTCAAGGGAGGGACGCAGCAGATGTACCAGATCGAGCTGCGCTACGCCTGGCCGTCGGAGCTGGACCTGATGGCGCAACTGGCGGGACTGACGCGCCGGGAACGCTGGGGCGGCTGGGGGCGGCAGCCGTTCGACGCCGACAGCCAGAAGCACGTGTCGGTCTTCGGTCGGGCCTGAGCGAAGGCTCGGTTGCCCCCAACGTCGAGCGGGCGGCTACCCTTGCGCGATGGACCTGCAAGACATTCGCGACTGGATCGTTGTGGTGGCCGTGATCGTGCTTTCGCTGGCGCTCTTCGTCGTGCTGCTGATCTGCGCCTTCGTGGGCTACAAGACCTGGCGCGGCGTGCGCGCGCTGAACCGGCTGAACGATGAGCAGTTGCGAGAACGGCTGATCGGGTTCAACGAGCGCTTCCGCGAGTGGATCGAGGCCGATGTCTTCACACTCTCCGGGCTGACGGCGGCGGGGATCGGCGGGCTGCGACGGGTGCAGGCGCGGCGCAAGCCCAAGCGTCGACGGTTGAGGGCGTTGGGCGAGGCGCTGGGCGGGGCACGCGAGCGGTTGCCGTTCGGGCGTTGACTTCGCGTCGCTCGAGGGAGAGTCCGGACGGCGCGCGCGGCAACGCCGCCCGCCTGGCACAATGACGCGCGTGACCGAAGCGCACCTGCTCTACGAGGACTACACCTACCCCCAACGCACGGGCCGTGAGGCGCGCGAGGTGTCCGCGCGCGAGGCCTTCCAGGCCATCCCCGACGGCGGTCGCGTGTTGATCCCAACGCTCTCGGGCCTGCCGCAGGGCTTGCTGGACGCGATGGACGAGCATCGCGACCTGTGGTCGGATCTGGAGCTGGTGGGCGGGATCATGATGCGGCATATTGCGCCGCTCGATCACGCAGGGGAGCCGTTCCGCTTCACGACTTGGCAGTTCAGCACGGCGTACACGCCCGCGCTGGAGGCGGGGCAGCTTGAGGTGATTCCGGCGCGGTACTCCCAAACGGTGTCGATGTTCGCGCCGGAGGGGCCGTCGCCCGTCGACGTGGTGATGGTGCAGGTCAGTCCGCCAGGGCCGGAGGGCCGCTTCAGTTTGGGCCCGTCGGGCGGAGCGACCGTCGACATGGTGCGCTCGGCCAAGCTGGTGATCGCGCAGGTCAACGCGTCGGTGCCGTACACGTTCGGGGCGAGCGAGTTCCCGCGTGACGCGTTCGACTATCTGGTGGAGATCGAGAGCCCGATCTCGGAGTCGGCGCGGGCGGAGCCGGGGGAGGTGGAGGAACGCATCGCGGAGCACGTGCTGGAGGTGATCGAGCCGGGCGCGACGCTGCAGTTCGGGATCGGTGCGGTGCCGGAGGCGATCATGGCGCGACTGCCGGCCGGGCGGGACTTCGGCGTCCACTCGGGGCTGATCTCAGACGGCATGATCGACGCGGTGGAGAGCGGCACCGTGACCAACGTGCGTAAGACGGATGACGTTGACGCGGTGATCTGCGCCGAGGTCAGCGGCAGCCGGGCGCTGTTCGACTGGGTCGATCGCAATCCGCGCGTGCGTCTGGCGCCCGGTCGCTACACGCATGGACTCGCGGTGCTGAGCCGCTGTCGTGCATTGACGGCAATCAACTCGGCGGTGCAGGTCAGCCTGGACGGAGCGGTCAATGCAGAGTCGATCGGCGCGCGGCTGCTGAGCGGGCCCGGCGGCCAGCCCGATTTCGCCGAGGCGGCACTGTGGTCCGCGGGCGGGGTCGGGATCATCGCGATGCCGTCGACGGCGGCGCGCGGCAAAGTTTCGCGGATCGTGGAGTCGATCGACGAGGGGGCGCTGGTCACGGTGGCGCGCCACACGACGGATCGCGTCGCGACGGAATACGGCATGGCGGAGCTGCGCGGTCGTACGACATCGCAGCGCGCGGCGGCCCTGGCGTCGATCGCGCACCCCAACTTCCGGAAGGCGCTGCAAGGGGATTAAGGAGCGGCTGCCGGCAGACGGACGTCGGCGCGGCTCACGTCCCAGATGGGGGCGGGAGGACGAGCGCGATGAATGGCGCGGGACCCCGCGCGGGCCGTATCGTGTCGCGGCTTACGAGCTTGGGGGCACGCCTCGTCGGGCGGTGCCGGTTATGCTGTGCGGCCCGGCCTAAGCGCATCATGCCGTAGTCTGCGCTGATTGGCGAAGTGGGGATCAGTACAGGGCCAGTGCGCCCGGGCGCGCAGAGTTTGCGCGAAGAAACGAAGACGGAGTTGCGGCCATGGCTTTTTCCTTCGAAGCGGCGCTGGCCAAGGCGGATCTGTTCGCCAAGGTCGAGCCTGACCACCTCAGCAGTTTCGCCGAGGTCGCATCGCCGCAGACCTACAACGACGGTCAGACGATCACCCATCAGGGCGACCTGGGAACCGGCCTCTACGTGATTACCAAGGGCGGCGCCGACGTCATCCTCAATCAGGGTGAGGCGACGGAGCAGACCTTGGCCACGCTGAACGAGGGCGGCACCTTCGGCGACATGGCGTTGCTGCTGGAGCGGCCGCGCGGCGCGACGATCGTGGCCAAGGGCGAGACCGAGTGCTTCGTCATTCACCGCGCGGATTTCAGGCGGCTGACGCTTGAAACGCCGGAAGTGCTGTGGAACATGCTGGAGGCGATCGTCGAGCGGCTTGAGCGGGCCAACGACGCTCTGGGCGGCATTCGGCACTAGCCGCACCAACTCCAACGCTCGTACGCCCCCGCCGGGGGCCTAGCCGCCCCGGCGTACTTCTGTCCCACCCATGACCTCCATGACGCGGACCAGCGCCTGCGTGCCATCGCTGCCGCCACCCGCCGCCTGCACTGCGCGGAAAAGCTGCGCGGCGAGTCCGGTGCCGAGCATGGCTTGATCGGCGGCGGCGCCCGCCTCGATCGCCAGGCGCAGGTCTTTTTGCAGCAAGTCGACCATGAAGCCGGGGGCGAAGTCGCGGTCGACGATCTTGGGGCCGAGGTTGGACATCTGCCAGGATCCGGCGGCGCCGGCGCTGACGGCGTCGAGCATGCGGGCGGGGTCGACGCCGGCGGCCTGGGCGAGGACGAGCGCCTCGCAGACGGAGAGCAGCGTGCCCGCGACGGCGACTTGGTTGCAGAGCTTGACGGTCTGACCCGCGCCAACGGGCCCGACGTGCGTGATAGTCTTGCCTATCGCCTCGAAGGCAGGGCGAGCGCGCTCCACATCGGCCTCGTCGCCGCCGACCATGATCGAAAGCGTGCCGGCGATGGCGCCGCTGTCGCCGCCGGAGACGGGCGCGTCAAGCATGGCGACGCCTCTCTCGCGCAGGCGCTCGGCGATCTCGCGGGTGACCGCGGGGCTGATCGTGCTCATGTCGATCACGAGGCTGCCCTCGGTGAGCCCCTCGATAACGCCCTCGCGGCCTGCTTCACCGAGGATGACCGACTCGACGTCGGGGCTGTCGGTGACCATGCAAATGAAAATGTCGCAGGCGGCGGCAACGGCGCTGGGGCTGGCGGCCTCAGTTGCGCCCGCGGCGACGCATTCATCGAGTCCGGGTCGAGAGCGGTTCCAGACGGTGACGTCGAACCCAGCCTGGACGAGATTCTTGACCATGGGCCGCCCCATAATCCCAAGCCCAACGAACCCGATTTTTTGCATTTCATTTCCTTCGTCGCTGGGGGGTGGTTGGTGGTTGGGGGGAGCCGCTCTTGCCACCGCGCTGGCCGGCTTTCGGAGGGGGCAGACCAGCGCTCGAGGGGAGGGAAAGCAAGCCGGGCATTCGAGTCCTCGCGTCGAACGCTATCATCGGCGCCCGCCGGTCGCTGCACTCAGCTGAGGGAACCGCCATATCCGAACTTGCCGCCAACGGAACGACGCTCTTCTACGAGGAGGCGGGCTCCGGCCCGGCGATCGTTCTGACGCACGGCTTCGGCGACTCGGGGCTGCTCTGGCAACCGCAGGTCGACGCGTTCCAAGATCGATTCCGGCTGGTGACGCACGACATCCGGGGACACGCGCGCTCTGGGGCGCCGGAAGACCCCGGTACGTACACGCAGGATCAGGTTGTCGAGGACGTGCGGGCGATCATGGACGCTCTGGAGATCGAGCGGGCAGTGATCGGGGGGCACTCGCTGGGCGGGTACACGTCGTTGCGCTTCTACGACCGCTACCCGGATCGGGTGCGCGGGCTGATCCTGTCGGGCACGGGACCGGGCTATCGACGGCAGTCTGGCAAGAGCGAGTGGACGTCGATCAATGAGCGGGAGGCGGCACGCTTCGGCGAGCGGGGGCTCGAGACGGTAGTGGACGCGCGCGCCGACGGGATTGGACGGCACGGCGGCGATGCGCCGATCTCGCACACGATGCGCGGGCTGGCATACGTGCGACAGGGCGTGATGCGGATGCCGCCGCTAGTCGAGCTGGGCGAGGTAGCAGTGCTGGCGATCGTGCTAGTGGGCGACGGCGACGCGCCGTTCCTCAATAGTTCCGAGTACATGGCGGCGAAGATTCCGGAAGCGACGGGGCCCGTGGTGATCGCGGACGCCAGCCATTGGTGCAACTACGACCAACCGGAGGCTTGGAACCAGGCGGTGGGGGACTTCCTGGGTTCGCTGCCGGACTGAGCCTCGGGCGCCGCCGCCGTGGACGTACCGGTCGGGCACGGCTAGCGCCAGGCGGGCCGGTCGCTGTTTGCGGGTGTGTCGGTGAGGCGAGTCAACCCCGAGCCGTCGGCGTTCATCAGGTAAATCTCGAAGCGGCCGCCACGGTTGGAGCTAAATACGATCTGGGCGCCGTCAGGCGACCAAGTGCCGCCATGATC
>CAUYZA010000250.1:0-4758 GCA_963577225.1 Dehalococcoidia bacterium
GACCCGCAGGTCCGCGACTGTTTCAGCAAAGAGCTCTGCGGCGGCACCCACGCTCCCGCGACGGGCTTCATCGGCGGCTTCAAGATCGTGGCGGAGGGCAGTATCGGCGCGGGCCTGCGCCGGATCGAAGCGCTGACGGCAGCCGCCGCTGATGCCTGGCAGCGCCAGCGCCTGGACGCGCTCGAAGCGGTGGCCGGGCAACTGCGCAGCACGCCGCTCGACGCGCCCGCCCGCGTCCTCGCACTGCAGGCGGAGCTGGACGACGCGCGCAAGCGCCTGGCGCAAGTCGAACGTCAGGCCAGCGCCGGCTCGGCGGCTGGATTGGCCGAGCAAGCCGAGCAGGTCGCCGGAGTGAACGTGGTTGCGGGACGGATCGACGTGGCTTCCGCCGACGCGCTACGGGAGGCCGGCGACGAAGTCAAACGTCGACTGGGCAGTGGGGTTGTTGTGCTGGGGACGGTGGCCAAGGATCGACCCGTCTTCGTCGCCATGGTCAGCGATGATCTGATCGACGACGGCCTCCACGCGGGCAACCTGATCCGCGATGTGGCCAAGCTGGCCGGGGGCGGCGGCGGTGGCAAACCGCACATGGCTCAGGCCGGGGGCAAAGACGCCGACAAGCTCGACGAGGCCCTGAGCGCCGTCCCCGCTATCGTGGAAGCGCAGCGGGCCGGTTAGAGGGGGACCATCTTGGTCCAACCCCACCCATCGCGGGAGCGCGCCGCGGGACGAGTTCTGGGTCTCGATCCGGGCCAGCGCTGGATCGGCGTTGCCGTCTCCGACGATGATCGCCGCCTCGCCCTGCCCCTCTGCACGATCGATCGTCGTCAAGAATCTGACGACGGCGCCGCGTTGATCGCGGGTCGGCTGGGCCTGGAAGGCGCGACGCTGGCCGTCGTCGGTGTGCCGCTGCGTCCCGACGGCGCGGATGACGAACAGTCGCTCGCCTTCCGCGCGCTCGGTACGACGTTGGCACAGCGGTTGGATCTCCCCACGGAGTTCGTCAGCGAGCGTTTCAGTAACCCGATCGGCGCGTTGACGCCGCCCCCTCCGACCAAGGTCCGCGGCCGGCGTCGCTCTGCCCGTGGCACCGGTCAAGGCGCCGCGCAGCACAAGAAACGTCGAATGGAGGAGCACGCCGTCGCGGCGGCCAACATCCTTCAGCGCTGGCTCGACGGGCAGGCGTCCGCCTCCGGTTTGCCCGAGCGGCAGGACGCCTGATGCGCCTGACGCCCCTCGTCAGCTCCGCTGCTGCCGTTCTGCTCGTGGCGTTGGCGGTCTGGCTCGCGCTCGACGTCCCCGGTGCCGCCACCGACGAAGATCCCGCCGACGCGGCCGGGCAGCGCGTCTCCACCGCCGCCGCGACGATCACGGTCGACCCCGGTGACGGTGCTCGCGCGATCGGCGACAAGCTGGCCGCGGCAGGCGTGATCGATTCGCCACGCCGCTTCGAGACGCTGGTCGCGCTGTTTGGCTACGAGGCCAACCTGGCGGCGGGCGACTACGACTTCGAAGCCGGTCTGACCACGACCGAGATCATCGAACGCATTCGCGCCGGGATCACGGCACCGCTCGTCGTCACCATCCCGGAAGGTCTGCGGATCGAGGAGATCGCGGAGCGCCTCGACGACGAAGGGATTTTGCCCGCCGTCGACTTCTTGATCGCGACCCGCAATCCGGCCAACTGGGAGGGCACCAGCGCCGCTGGTCGCCCGGCCGGCGTCTCGATCGAAGGCTATCTCTTCCCCAGCACCTACCGACTCTCGGCCCGCGCCACCGGCGACGCGGTCGTACGCGCAATGCTGGAGCGCTTCGATGACCAGATCTCACCCGAGATCGAGGCGGCGATCCAGGCCTCCGGACGTACGCTGCATGATGTCTTGACGATCGCATCGATCGTTGAGCGGGAGGCCGTCCTCGCCGGCGAGCGCGCCACGATCGCCTCGGTCTTCTGGAACCGTGTGCGGGACGTGATCGCCCTGCAGGCCGATCCCACCGTGCAGTACGCCATCGCAGCGGAGCCGGCGAACGTCCTCGCATTTGGCTACTGGAAGCCGGTCCTGGAGGCTGCCGACCTGACCTACTCCTCGCTCTTCAACACGTACGTGGTGATCGGACTTCCGCCGACGCCGATCGCCGCCCCGGGTCTAGCCTCGATCCTGGCGGCGGTGGAACCCGCCACGACCGAGTTTCTCTACTTCGTGAGTCGCGGCGACGGCTCGCACGTCTTCGCAGCAACCTTTGGCGAGCACCTCGAAAACGTCGTTCGCTTCCAGGGCGAGGAGTAGGCGGATGCCTGCGCGCGTCGGCCTGATCGGTCACCCCGTCGCCCACAGCATCTCGCCGCGCTTCCAGCAGGCCGCCTTCGACGCGATCGCGTTTGACGCCCGGTACGAGGCCTGGGATCTGGATCCGGACGACCTCGACGCGTTTATCGACGGTCTGCGCCAGGAGGGCAGTCTGGGCGCCAACGTAACCATCCCCTACAAGGAGGCTGCTGCGCGCTCCATGGACCGCTTGCATCAGACGGCGCGCTTCGTCGGCGCGATCAACACGATCGTGCGCGGCGACGACGCGACGCTGGAGGGCTACAACACCGACGTCAGCGGCTTCCAGCGCACGCTCGAGGCGGAGGGCTTCGATCCCGAAGGCAAACAGGCCGTGATCTGGGGTGCGGGCGGCGCGGCGCGGGCCGTCGCCTGGGGTCTGATCTGGCGAAAGATCAGCGGTCTCACGATCTGCAATCGCACCGCCGTGCGGGCCGGCCGCCTGCGCCACGATCTTTCGTCGGCCGCGATCGACGTGACGCTGCGCGCGCACGGCATCGACGACGCCAAAGCGGGCGCGGCTTTGGCGCGCGCCGACCTCGTCGTCAACTGCACGCCGATTGGTTTGCGCGGCTCGGGCAGCGAAAACGACGCGCCCTTCGATGTCGCTGTCCTCCCCGCTCATGCCACCGTCGTCGACCTGATTGCGAATCCCGTCGAGTCCGCGCTGGTGCGGGCGGCGAAGCGGCGTGGTCTGGTTGCGGTTGGCGGCTTGCCCATGCTGGTCTATCAGGGCGCGGCCTCGTTCGAGCTCTGGACCCGCCAAGAGGCCCCGATCGATACGATGCTCGAGGCGGCTGAGGCCGCGATGAGCGGCTAACAGGTTCGGCGTGCCGAGAGGGTCGTCACGGACCGATGGGTCGCGGATTGCGCAGCCTCATCGAACACCGGTGTCCGGTGGCAGAAACGAAAAAAAATGAACAACGGAGTGGCGATCGCGTTCGCCGTCATCTTTGTGCTGGTAGGGCTAATCGGCCTCGTGCTGTTCAAGGAGGCGCGTACCCATCGCTTCTGGCGCCAGTTGGTCGCCGAGAACAACGTCGAAGCAATTCGCGACATCATGGCTGGCGAGATCGAGCGCTGGCGCACGCAGCGCCCGCCGAAGGGCATCAGTGCCGCCGTCTGGGCGGGCGTGCAGGGTATGGAACTGATCACGGCTAACGCGAAATACGTGCACCTCACGACCAGTGCCGAGCCCGAGTTCCGCCTGGTTGAGGGCAAGCAATCGCAGGTGGCGACATCGCTCGACACGGCGCGTGCCACCACTGCCCTCCTGCTGGAGATGGTCTTTTACGACGTGCCGAACTTCCGCCCGGACGTGACCCGTGTCGACATCTACACGGCCTTCCGTGACGCGTCGGGCAGCGCTGTCCCCACGCCGATTCTGTCCGTCACCGCCGAGCGCGATGACGCGATGTACGTCGACTGGGACGAGGAGCCGCGCGTCGTGATCGACGAATTCGCGTCCACCTATACCCTGAGCGACTCGGGCGAGGCGCAGCCGATCGCTCTGCCCGAGGAAGACCCGGCACTGGCCGAGTTCGAACCTGACCCGGCGCCGGCCGCGGCGAGCGAAAACTCCGGCAATCCTCACAGCGGGTAAATCGCATAAAGTCCCCACATGGGCAATCTGCGCTGGTTCACCGCGGGAGAGTCACACGGGCCGGGCCTAATGGTCATTGTTGAGGGTGTCCCGGCGGGGCTCGACCTGAGCGAAGCCCAGATTCGCGAGCAACTCGCTCGCCGCCAGCGGGGCCACGGTCGCGGCGGGCGCATGAAGATCGAGACGGACTATGCGGAGCTGCGGGGTGGCGTCCGCCACGGCCGCACGTTGGGCAGCCCGATCGCGATGTGGATCGAGAACCGTGACCACCTCACCGGCAACGGCCCCGACAAGCGTCCCTGGACCGAGACGATGGATCGCGAGCCCGTCGATGTCGACGTGACCCGCGTCACTCGCTTGCGGCCCGGCCATGCTGACCTGGCCGCGTCGCTCAAGTACGGCTACCGCGATGCCCGTGACTCGTTGGAGCGCGCCAGCGCCCGTGAGAGTGTGGCACGCGTCGCGGCGGGCGCCGTCGCGCGGCGGCTCTGCGACGAATTCGGCGCCCGCTTTCACAGCCACGTGGTCCGTATCGGCGACGTTGCGCATGACCCGGACAACGTCGATTGGGACACGGTCGAGGAGTCGCCGGTGGGATGTGCCGACGCCGACGTTGCCAAGCGCATGGTCGACGCGATCGACGCCGCCAAGCAGGACGGCGACACCGTGGGTGGCGTCGTCGAGGCGCGAGTCACTGGCATGCCGTACGGCCTCGGCTCGCACGTGCACTGGGATCGCAAGCTCAGTGGCCGCGTCGCGCAGGCGCTACTGAGCATGAATGCCTTCAAGGGCGTCGAGATCGGCGACGGATTTCGCGGCGCCGAGAAG
>CAUYZA010000251.1:0-4752 GCA_963577225.1 Dehalococcoidia bacterium
TGGGCGTGTAGTCGAGATCGCACTCCGGGTCGGGGTGGGTCAGATTGATCGTCGGCGGCACAATCGACTCCCGGATCGCCTTGATGCTCGCGATCGCCTCGATCGCCCCCGCCGCCCCCATCAGATGCCCCGTCATGGACTTCGTCGACGAGATCGCCACGCCCCGCGCGTTCTCACCCAGCACCGTCTTGATCGCCTTCGTTTCCGTCTTGTCGTTCAGCGGCGTCGACGTGCCGTGCGCGTTGAGATAGTCCACCTCATCCGGTCCGATCCCGCCCGCCTCCAGGGCCAGCCGCATCGCCCGGATCCCGCCGTCGCCATCTTCCAGCGGCTGCGTGATGTGATAGGCGTCGCCCACCGCCGCGTAGCCGGCCAACTCGCACAGGATCGGCGCCCCCCGCTCCAGCGCGTGCTGTTCGCTCTCCAGGATCAGAACCCCGCTGCCCTCCCCCATCACGAACCCGTCGCGCTCGGCATCGAATGGGCGCGACGCCAACTCCGGCACCTCATTGCTCGTAGACAGCGCCCGCGCCGCGTGGAAGCCTGCCACACTGATCTCGCAGATCGGTGCCTCCGTCCCGCCCGCGATCATCACATCCGCTTCCCCCCGCCGGATCGTCTCCGCCGCCAATCCGATCGCGTCCGCCGCGCTCGAACAGGCCGACGTCGGCGCGATGTTCGGCCCGCGCGAACCCAGGAAAATGCTGACCTGACCGCTCGCCATATTCGGCAGCATCATCGGCATCACAAACGGCGAGATCCGCGACGGTCCGCGCTCGTGCAGCACCCTGAACTGCTCGTTCAACGTCGTGATCCCGCCAATCCCCGTGCCGATCATCGTGCCCGTGCGCTCCGCGTTGGCCGCCGTCACCTCATACTCTGCGTCGCGCACCGCCTCCCAGGCCGCCGTCACCGCGAACTGCGAAAAGCGGTCCAACCGCCGCGCCGCCTTCTTATCCATGAAGTCCCGCGCATCGAATCCCGGCGCCTCGCCCGCGATCTGGACCTCGAACTCCTCCGCATCGAACAGCGTGATCCGGCCGATCCCGCTGCGCCCGTTGACCAAGCCGTCCCAGAAGTCCGGCACGTTCAGCCCCAGCGGCGTTACCGCCCCCATCCCGGTCACCACGATCCGCGCGTTGCTTGTGCCGCTCATGCGCCTGCCATTTCTCTGCACGTATCCCGTCTCGCGCCAGCGATCTGCATAGGTTGGTGAGCGATATGGCCGGCAGTATACCAGCCGCACCCCTCCGCTCGCGGCTCACCTCACCCTATGAGTAGTCGGCGATCCTCCCTCCCTCGACCGCCGTCCGCCGTCTTCGGACGGAGCCCCGCGGCGAGGCCGTCTAGACTCCTCCAACCCGCAAGGAAGAAGGACTGGACATGCCCACGCAGCCCCTGTCGATGCCCTGACCCGCGAGATCCTCGCATTCCTGCTCGACGAACCTCTCGCCGGCCCCATCGACCCCCTCGCCACCGAAGCCGGACTCCTGCGCACCATCCTCTTCACCGACGTCGAAGCCTCCACCGACCTCACCGACCACTTCGGCGACGCCAAGGCCCGCGACATCCTGCGCGAGCACGAGCGCCTGACCCGCGACGCCCTGGGCGCACACGGCGGCACCGAGATCAAGACCATGGGCGACGGCTTCATGGCCAGCTTCACCTCGGCTTCCGGCGCCCTCGACGCCGCCATCGCCATGCAGCAATCCATCAGCGCCCACTTCGACACCACCAGCACCCCGGTCCGCATCCGCGTCGGCGTGAACGCTGGCGAGCCGATCGAAGAAGACGACGACCTCTACGGCACCGCCGTGATCCAAGCCGCCCGCGTCATGGGCCTCGCCGACGGCGGCCAGATCCTCGTCACCGACACCGTCCGCAACCTCGTCGCTGGCAAGCCCTACCTCTTCAGCGACCACGGCAGCCACGACCTCAAAGGCTTCGAGGAACTGGCCCGGCTGTTCCAAGTGGGATGGGCGGACCGCGAGGAGTAGATCGATGCCAAGTAGCCCGCGGGCGGCGATTCAACAGCACCTCGAAGCCGTCAACGCCGCCGACCGAGACCAGCTCAGCGCGACCACCATGTTCCCCCTCTTCCAAGGGCTCGGCGACGGCGAGAAGCGCTGGTACGCGACAGCGGACGAAGTCCCCTTCCCCGTGCCCCCCAACCGGTTCGAGATCGTCTCCGAGGAGATCTGGGCGACCACCCGGGACCTAGTGTTGTTCTCACTGATGGCGCAAATCCTCGACCCTGCGGACGCCCCGCTGCGGCAGATCCACATGCTCTGGTCCGTCCACCGCGTCGACGACGAGTGGATGGTCGGCTGGCGGCAACTCCTCGGCGAGGTTTGACCCAGCCCGATCGGCTGTCGCACTCGCCTCGTCTCGCCGGCCCTTCCTCCCCCCTCCTGCTCGTTCAGTGCCTCAGGCGTGATACATTCCGCAATCATTGCGCGGCGACCGCTTGGGGAGGGGTGAAGAGTGACTGAAGATTTCCCCGCGCACCGCGGAAGAGATCACCACAACGTGGCTCTCCGGGGCCCTGGGCGCGCCGGTGACCGGCTTCGAGATCACGCCTTTCGACGGCGGAGCGTTGGCGGATACGTCCCGTCTGCATGAGATCACCTACGCCGGGGACACGGCCGGCGTACCGTCCTCGGTCGTGGTCAAGGCAGCCCGTCAAGATCCGGACCAGCGCGCCTTCGCGCTCAGTGGCAACGCCTATCTGAAGGAGTTGCGCTTCTTCGAGGACCTAGCCTCGGAAGTGCCGCTGCGGACGTCGCGGCTCTACGCCAGCGCCTCGGACGGTAGCCCGCAGGCGGAGTTCTTCATCCTCGTGATGGAGGATTTGGGCTCGTACTCAAAGCTTTTCCATCAGGTGGAGGACCCACCCAGCGCCGCGTTCGCGCGCCAGGTGGCGCTGGAGTTGGCGGAGATGCACGCGCAGTACTGGGAGTCGCCCACGACGGCCCTTCCCTGGCTGGGACCGACCGACGTCCGCTACGAATTCGCCCTCGATGCCGCGGCCCGCGGGGCGGCGGACGGCTGGGTCCTCACGCGTCGCGCCTGGCAGCAGCACTTTGGCACCGACATCTTTGATCGGCCGCAGGATGCCCCCTTGGAGGAGCTGAATCGACTCTTCTGCGGCCCGTTGTGCGGCGCCATCAACGATCGTATCGCCGACATACTTTCCTCGCGACCCCGCACCCTGCTCCACGGCGATCTGTGCGCGGACAACATCGTCCGCACGCCGGGCACCAGCGTCGCCGATGCCACCCTCTCGTACATAGATTTTCAGTTGATGCACGCCGGCCCGCCCGGCCCGGAGTTCGCGGAGGCCTGGATTCATTCGCTCGAGCCGGATGTGCGCCGCGAGGATCAAGAGATACTGCGCGAGTACCACGAGCGCTTGGTGGAACTGGAACCGGCAGCGGCCGCGTACACCTACGAGATGCTGCTGGAGGACTCCGCCTTGAGCAACTGTCTCTGGTGGAGCGTCTTCATGGCGGCCATACCGCTGTATATCGAGACCTTTGGTCAGCCCGAGTCTGCGGGGATCGAAGCGATTGTCCGCGTCGCCATTCCCCGAATGAAGGAGGCCCTGCTCGATCTCGACTGCCTCTCCCGCATCCAAGCGATCTGCGCGGATCTGCCGCAGAACGCATCGGTGCCGGCGGGGGGACTGAGGCTTCGCCGGGCCGCAAGCGTCAGGCGCCGCGCTCGCGCCTTAGGGCGAGTTGAGCGCTTACCCTCCGGGCTACCCCGGCTCGGCCCCGAACGGGTTGCTCAAATCACCCATCCCGCCCCCCATTGCACTAGCATCGCCCCCACCGGCGCCCAAGCCGAAGGGCAAGTTCCCTCCGCCGTCGCCGCCCGCCGGTTCCTCCCCCGCCAACGACCGACCGGCCAGCGCCAAGTACTCCAGTACATCGCTCGCCGTCGTCCCCGCCGACCCCCGCGCCCGCGCCGCTCGCTCGCCGCCGTTGCCGTGCAGATAGACCGCCAGCCGCGACGCGTCGAACGTCGACATCCCCTGCGCCAGCAGCCCACCGATCGCCCCCGCCAGCACATCGCCGCTGCCCGCCGTCGCCAGCGCCGCGTTCGCGATCGCACTGACCGACGCCCGGCCGTCCTGCTCCGCTACGATCGTGTTCGCCCCCTTCAGCACCAGCGTCGCGCCCCACGCCGCCGCACGATCCTGTGCCAGTCCCAGCCGGTTCCCCTGAACCTCTCCAACGTCAATAAGCGTGTCCGACCCCACCAGCCGCGCCATCTCGCCGGGGTGCGGCGTCAGCACCAACGGCGCCGTCACCTCCCCGAAAGGTGTATCGGCGGCGAGCGCGTTCAACCCATCGGCGTCGATCACGATCCCAGATCGTCCCGCCAGTTCTGGTGATCGCACCAGCCCCCGCACCAACTCCTGAGTCGCCTCCGCCTGCCCCAGCCCCGGCCCTACCACCACCGCCTCGTAGTCGCCCAGCACCGATGTCAACTCGTCCAGCGCTGAATCATCCGGCGTGCCCGGCGAGGCATCGTCGGGCAGCGGCACGTAGACGACCTCCGGCATCGCCGCGACCAGCGCCGGGATCAGCGAGCGCGGCGTCGCCAGCGCGACCAGACCCGCCCCCACCCGATACGCCGCTGACGCCGCCAGCACGGCCGCGCCCGGATAGCGCGCCGACCCCGCCACCACCAGCACCCGCCCGAAGGACCCCTTGTGCGCATCGGCCCCACGCGGGGGCAGCAGCC
>CAUYZA010000252.1:0-4746 GCA_963577225.1 Dehalococcoidia bacterium
ATGTAGATTAAGTGGTTGATCTGCGTATGTCCGATCCAGCCGATCCCAATTCCGGATCGCTGCTCAAGCTGCGCGATGGCGACGAGATGCGCGTTGACGAGTCGCTGCCGGTCATGCGCTTACTGATCGGCCGTGCCAGCTTGAGCGCCTAGTCGGCCTTCTTCACGGTCCGTTTGCTCGCCTTGCGGCCCCGCTTCTTCTTAGCCGCCTTGCGCGTCGACTTCTTGGCCGTCTTCTTCGCCGCGGTCTTGCGCGCCCGCTTCGGCGCCGCGGCGCGTTCCGCAATTAGGTCCAGCGCTGCCCCGATCGAGACCTGCTCGGGATCCGCCTCGCGCGGCAGGCTGGCGTTCGTTTCGCCATCCGTCGCGTAGGGTCCCCAGCGGCCGTCCAAGATGCGCACCGACTTCCCATCTGGCGACGTGCCAAGGTGCTTCAGCACCTTGCTGCCGCCGCGCTGGCGGAAACTCTTCGGTTGCGCCAGCAGTTCCAGGCCGCGCGCCAGCTCGATCGTGTAGACGTCATCCAGATCGCCGAGCGAGCGGGTCTCCGTCCCGCTCTTGATGTAGGGGCCGTAGCGGCCCGTCATCGCGATCACTTCTTCGCCGCTCGTGGGGTCGATGCCCAAATTGCGCGGTACCGAGAGCCACAGCAGCGCATCTTCCAAAGTCACGGCGTCCAGCGGCTCGCCCTGCGGCACCGAGGCCCGCTTGGGCATGTCCGCTTTCTTCACCTTCGCGCCCGATTCCGGGTTGGGCCCCAGTTGGACGTAAGGGCCGAAGCGGCCGCTCTGCAGCAAGACGATTAACTCCGTCTCCGGGTCGTGTCCGAGCTCGCGCGGCCCCTCTTGCTTGGCGTCCAGTAGCTCCGTTGCCTCCCTCACCGACAGGTCGGCCGGGGCTTGGTCCGGGGCCAACGACGCGGTATTGCCCGCCCCGCCTTCGCCGCGTTGCAGGTAGGGCCCGTAGCGCCCGATCCGCACGACGATCGGCCGTCCCTCCGCGTCGTCCCCCACCGACAGCATGGGGAACTCGATCGTCGGCGTCTCTTCCTCGATCCGCTCGACGAGGCCGAGGTTACCGGCGTCGCCGCGGTAGAACGCGGCCAGGTGCTTCTCCGACTCGGTCTCGCCGCGCGAGATCGCGTCCAGCGTCTCTTCCATCTGTGCCGTGAAGCGCGGTTCCACGAGGTCGCCGAAGTGCTTCTCCAGCAGTTCGACGACGGCGATGCCGAGGAACGTCGGCACCAGCGCGTTGCCCTGTTTGAAGGCGTAACGTCGTTCAACGATCGTGCCGAGGATCGAGGCATAGGTGCTGGGCCGCCCCAGCCCCTCTTCCTCCAGCTTTCGCACCAGGCTGGCTTCGGTGAAGCGGGCCGACGGCTGTGTCTCGTGGCGCTTCGCTTCCAGCGACTGAGGGTGCACGATCTCGCCCACTTCGACGCTGGGTAGCAGTCGCTCGTCGCCGATCTCGGCGCCGCCCGACTCGGGCGCGTCGGTGCCTTCTTGGTAGACGCGCAGGAATCCGGCGAAGACCACGCGCGAGCCGCGCGCCTCGAACACGGCCGGATGGTCCGCGCCTTCGAGCGGTACCTCGATCTCCACAACGGTTCGTTCGAGTTGGGCGTTCTTCATCTGGCTGGCCAGCGCGCGTTGCCAGATCAGCTCATAGAGTCGCTGCTGGTCGCGGCTGAGCATGTTGCGCAGCGACTCCGGCCGCCGCGCCAAACTCGTCGGCCGGATCGCCTCGTGGGCCTCCTGTGCGTTGCGGGTCTTCGTTCGGTAGGTGCGTGGGCCCTCGCTGAACTCGCCGCCGTAGAGATCGCTGATCACCGACTGCGCTTCTCTCAGCGCCTGCTGCGAGAGCGTGACCGAGTCGGTGCGCATGTAGGTGATCAAGCCCTCGCGCTCCGCGCCCAGGTCGATCCCCTCGTAAAGGCTCTGCGCGACGGACATCGTGCGCCGCGCGCTGAAGCCCAGCTTGCGGTTGGCATCCTGTTGCAGCGTTGATGTGGTGAACGGCGGCGACGGCCGCCGCGTCGAGGGCGATGCCTCGACCTTGGTTACCGTCCACGGCGTCGCGGCACGTAGCCGCTCCACCACGCCGTCGATCTCGTCGTCACCGAGCACCCGCACTCCATCGGCGCTGAGCAGACCGGTCGTGGAATCGAAGTCGCGGCCAACAGGCAGCCGCTCAGCGCCCAGCCGACGCAGCGTTGCCGGTAGCGACCCACGTTCGGCGCGCAACAACGCTTCGGCGTCCCAATAGGCAGCCTGATGGAAGGTGGCGCGCTCGCGCTCGCGTTGCACCAGCAGTCGCACCCCCACGCTCTGCACGCGCCCCGCCGACAACCCCACTTGGACTTTGCGCCAGAGCACCGGCGACAAGCTGTAGCCGTAGAGACGATCGAGAATCCTGCGGGTTTCCTGGGCGTCGACCAGATCGCGGTCGATCTCGCGCGGTGATCGCAGCGCCTCCTCGATCGCGTCCTTGGTCACCTCGTGGAAGACGATCCGCTCCACCGGCACCTCGGGCTTCAGCAGCTCCACCAGGTGCCAGCCGATCGCCTCCCCCTCCCGGTCCTCATCCGTCGCCACCAGCAGTTTGTCGGCGTTCTTCAATTCGCGTCGCAGTCGCTTGACGTGATCCGCCTTCTCGTCGGGCACGATGTAGACCGGCTTGAACCCATCGTCGACGTTGACGCCCAGCTCGGCCCAGGACTCACCTTTGATCTCGTCGGGCCGCTCGTGGGCGTTGCCGGGCAGGTCGCGCACATGCCCGTACGAGGCGTCGACGACGTAATCTTCACCCAGGAAGCGGGCTATCGTCTCCGCCTTGGCGGGCGATTCAACGATCACCAACGGCTTCTTCGAGCGCGCACGCTTGGCGGAAGACCGCGGCTTTGGCGTCTCCTCGTCGGCCTCTTCGGGCGCGTCTACTCGGGGTTGTTCAGCTTCGGACATAAGTCATTGGGCCCACTTGGCGGACCAATCCTCACAATTCGAGCATAGCCAGCGTGCTGGCCACGGTCGCAACGGGCAAGCCAGCACGCCGCACCGCCTCATCAATATGACGAGGCTCGCGCGTCAAATGTTGCAGCACTGTTGCCTCGGTCTCGTCCTGCGGCATCAACTCCGCGAACTCCACCTGTCGCTCGACCATCTGCAGGTTCAGTTCCTCCAGGATGTCGCCCACATCGACGACGAGTTTCGCCATCCCCTGCTGAATCAGAGCGTTGGTGGCTACGCTCATCGGCGACGTCACCCGGCCGGGCACCGCAAAGACCTCACGATTCTGCTCGTTGGCGTGATTCGCGGTGTGCAGCGCGCCGGACCCTTTGCCCGCTTCGATCAGCAGCGCACCCAATGTCAGGCCCGAGAGAATGCGGTTGCGGCGCGGGAAGTAGTCCGCCCGCGGCGCGATTCCCAGCGGCTGTTCTGAGATCACGGCGCCCTGTTCGGCGATCTGCGCGGCGAGCCCCTTATGTTCGGGCGGGTAAACGGTATCTAGGCCCGACACGACGACCGCGAGCATTCGCCCCCTGGCGTCGAGCGCCGCCCGATGCGCGATTCCGTCCACACCCCGGGCGAGGCCGCTGACTACGGTGATCGAGTTCGTTGCGAGTCCGCGGCTGAGTTCCTCAGCCATCTGTCGCTCGTAGGCGGAGACTCGCCGCGTGCCCACGACGGCGACCGACCACTCATCGCGATCTTCGATCGTGCCTTGCACGAAGAGCACCGACGGGGCGTCGTCGATCTCTTTCAAGCGCGGCGGATAGCCGGGATCATTCCAGGTGAAGGCCGCGATCCCCGTGCGGTCGATCGCCTCCAGCTCCTGATCGGGATCGACCTTTGCGCGAGAGCGCAGCACGCTGCGCAGCGTCGACTCGTCGAGCCCAGCGGCTTGCAACTCCGCGCGTGGGGCCTCCAGGCCGCGCGCATCGAGCCGAAGTGTCGCTCCAGCAGTCGCGCGCGCATGCCGCCCATGCGGGGCACGCGGGCGAAAGCCAGCCAATAGCCGAGATCGGAATTGGTCATGCGACTGGGAGAATAACCCACAACGTTTGTCTGCTACCAGTCATTCTGGGCTCCGGTTAGGCGGATTCCGATTCGGCCTTGCTCGGAACCGCGTCGTGCCGCGCCCGGATCCGAGAAATACGCCGCCCGGCCATGCGCGTGACCTCGAGCTGCACGGCCCCCGCCACCACCGTGTCGCCCACTTCTGGGATCTTGCCCAGCCGATCGAAGACGTAGCCCCCCACGGTCTCAGATTCGCCGTCCTCCAGCGTTTCCCCGAACAGTTCCTCCAACGTGCTCAGCGACGCTCGGCCGTCGACGATCGCCTCCCGCTCGCTGAGGCGCACGACTGGAGCGGCCGAGAACCGGTCATACTCATCCTCGATCTCGCCCACGATCTCCTCCAGCACGTCCTCGATCGTGACCAGCCCGGCCGTGCCGCCGTACTCGTCGATCACGATCGCCATGTGCACGCGCAGCGCGCGGAACTCCGCCAGCAACTCGTCCAGCAGCTTCGCTTCCGGCACCAGCAGCGGCGTCCGCATGAGCGAACGCACGGAAGACTCACGTCCGGCCTGGAGGTCGGCCAGGACGTCCTTGGCGTACAGAATTCCGACCACGTTGTCGATGTTCTGCTCGAACACCGGCAAGCGGCTCAGCCCGCGCTCAACGACCAGTCGCGCCGCCTCGCTGGGCGTCGTCTCGAGCTCCAACGCCACCATGTCTGGGCGGGG
>CAUYZA010000253.1:0-4727 GCA_963577225.1 Dehalococcoidia bacterium
TTCTTCTGCTGGAGCATCACCTGGCTCCTCTTCACGGACAATTGGGTCCTGGGCGCGGCTTTTGCTGGCTTCATCGTCTTCATCGCCATTGTCCGTGTACCGCATGAAGAGAGAGTGCTCGTAGAGCATTTCGGCGACGAATACCGTCGATACATGGCACGCACCAGTAGATTCCTGCCTTTGGGATCGCTAACATCAACAAAACACAGCATGCGCCCGTAGCTCAGCTGGATAGAGCATCGGCCTTCTGATATGGAACGACCTGTCAAACGTGTTGGGCTATCTTCGTGTGGCCTCCGATTCCTGGCACGCCGCCGGGTAACTACGGAGCTTGTCGGTGATCAGCCGGCGCGGCACACAGCCTTGCCGTTTCAGCAATTTCCGAAAGAATCGCATGTCCGCGCGACGATTTCGACGCGATTGCACCAGGATGTCGAGCACGTCGCCGTCCTCATCCACCGCGCGCCAGAGATACTATCGGCGGCCATTGAGCGTCACGAAGAGTTCGTCGACATGCCACGTGTCTCCCTGTTGACCGCGCCGCCGCCGGAGCGTGTGGGCGTAGTCCCGGCCGAATGTCAGGCACCACTGACGGATTGTTTCGTAGGTGACCGTAATACCCCCCTGGGCCAGCAGGTCCTCAACATCCCGGAAGCTGAGAGCGAATCGGTAGTAGAGCCACACCGCGTGGCTGATGATCTCGGATGGGAATCGGTAGCCGTGATAGCTTGGCGCGTGACTGCTCATTCGCCCACTGTGCCACCCGCACCCTCAACCTGACAATGCCCGGCAAGCACCCCGTAAGATGCCGTAGTTGGGCCGCCCACGACTCAGCTGGCCTCGACCGCTTCTTCGTACCATACGCGGTCCAATGACCTATCTCGGTGCCGGGCTCGCCGAACTGCCTGGCACTCCTTCCTCCAGCGTGACGCACCAGTCGATCTGATCGGATTCGATCTGCAGGTACGCAACGCGCGGGTCCGCCCCGATACGGGCCGTGTCGATGCCGGCACCGATGGCATCGACAATCGTCTGCAGCGGCCGACCACTGATCGCGCTGTGGAGCGTCACGCGGAACCGGCCCCTGCCCGGAGCATCCTCGGCGAGCGTTTCCCATGTGAGCCGCAAGGAACCGGTGGTGATATCAAAGGACCGGGTCTGCCGGCTGCCACGGCCGGACCAGGTGCCAAGAGGCTGCCAGATGAGACTCGTCGCGGCGGCGCGCGCCGGAGGATCCATGGCCTGATCCTGGAGGCTGTCGCACGCGACGACGAGCGACAATAGCACCACGAGGAAGACGGGGCCGCCGCGCACGTACATTCTCACGGATGTCGACACACGTCGGCGGTGCCGCGTCTCGCTGTCCGGTCTACACCGTGCCCGCGATCGGCCCGCCCCTCACGGCGCGCTGCACCAGGCTACGCATCAACGGCACCTTGTAGGCGTTGAAGCGGAGCGGTCGGGCCCCCCGGATCGCCAGCTCGCCGACCCGAGCGAGCGTCTGGCTGCTTACGAGCTGGCCGGCTATCGCCTGCTCCACTTCGCGCAGGCGGAGCGGCCGGGCCGCCACGGCGCCCACCACCACGCGAGCCTCCTCGATCAGGCCGCCGGACTCCCGGACCGCCGAAGCCACGTTCACGAGCGGGAAGTCCCACACCTGGCGGTCGCGCACTTTCTCGAAGTAGAACCGCGAGCCTGCCCACGTCGCCGGAATGCGGATGGCGGTGAGCAGGTCACCCGGCTCCAGGACCGTCATGCGCCTGATGTCGACGTCCGGCCCGATGAAGTAGTCGTCCGCGTCAACGACGCGCTCGTGTCGGCCTCGTTGGATGACCATCTGGGCATCGAGCGCGACGAGCGCAGGGGCCGTGTCGGACGGGTTCACGGCCACGCAACGGCTGGCGTCGAGGATGGCGTGCTCGCGGTTCACGGCCGTCGGCGTGTCCGCGTAACAGATGTTCCCACCGGCCCGGTAGCACGTCCACCCATCGCGGTAGTAGACGCACCGCGTGTCTTGCGAAACGTTCCCGCCGATGGTGCCCTGGTTGCGGATCTGTGGCGACGCCACGAGCCCCGCGGCCTTTGCCAGCAAGCCGAAGCGATCGACGACGGCCGGATGCTCGGCCACGTCGGTGAGCGTCGTCGCGGCGCCGATCTCGAGTCCGTTGTCGGTCTCGCGGATGCCTCGGAGCTCCGCCACCTGGCTCAACTCGATGATGGCGCCGGTCCGCTTGGTCCGGTCCTTGAGCCAGTCGAGCGAGTCCATGCCCCCGGCCATGACCCAGGCCTCGTCGCCAAGGTCCTCCACGAGCTCCGCCGCCTCGTCGAGGCTGGTCGGCTGGAAGAGTCGGAACGGAGGAATCACGTCGTTCACAATCGCCATGGCGCCTCTCCTCAGATGTGGGCCGTCAACGGCTCCTGCATGGGCCGCCCATGTTCGAGCGCCATGAGGATATTGTCGAGGGTCACGGGTGCGCGGCGGAAGACGTCGTCGCCGAGCGCGGCGGACAATGCGTTCAGCACCGCGCAGGCTCCGGCCGCCACCGGTGGCTCGCCGATGCCCCGAGCGCCGACCGGTGTCTCGGGATCCGGCAGGTTCACGGCGTCCCACTTCATGTTTCGCGGCACGTCCAGAATCGTGGGCGGCCGGCTTTGGTACATCCGCGTCGCAAGGGACAGGCCGTACTTCTGGTCGTAGACGGTCTTCTGCGCGAGCGTGTGTCCCATGCCGAGCACAGACCGTCCGAGGAGCTGTCCACCGTAGGAACGCGGGTGGATGATCGTACCGGAGTCGCCGACCGCCGCGTAGTCGATCACGCGGTAGGCTCCGGTCTCGACGTCCACCTCGACCTCGGCGAAGCCGGCCACGAACGAGAAGCTCATGCCGTCCCGACCATACGTGTCGCGGGCGACGCCCATGAGCCCCCGCCCGGCCAGCGAGGTCGCGGACCTGGTCGTGAACTCGTTGATGTTCTCGGGGAGCTCGTGCCCGTCGTACGTTCCGCCCAGCTCGATGGCGCGTCGGGCCACCGACGCGAGCGTCATGCTGCGGTGCCCGTTCGAGACGTGCCCGTCGGCCACACGGTAGGACTCGGGACTCCCGCCGAGCGTCCGAGCCGCGATCTCCTTCGCCTTGGCGATGGCGTCGGAGGCCGCCGCATGCGCGGCGCGCGTCATCGCGTGCGTCGTCTGGCTGCCGCCGGAGACGCAGGTCCACGGCAGGTGCCGGGACGTGTCGCCCCAGGCGATCTCCACTTTCTCCCACGGCATGCCCATCATCTCGGCCGCCACGCGGTGAACGTCCGTGAATGATGCGGTGCCCATGTTCCCGACGCCCGACTTGATGTACATCTTGCCATCGGGCTCGATCACGAAGAGCCCATCGAAGCCGGTCGACCCCGCGACGAACGCGCTGACCGCCACACCGGCGCCACGGACGGTGGAGCCCCGGCGCTGGCCCGAGCGCGCCTTGCGAGTCTCCCAATCGAAGAGCTCAGCGCCGCGGTCGAGTGCCTCCCTGACGAACGCGCTCGTGCAGTGGGGTAGCTCGCCGTTGGCCTCCGGAGGCCCGAACGGTGCTTTTCCGGCGGGTGCGTTGATGCGGCGGATCTCTACCTGGTCGATCCCAAGCTGGCGCGCGGCCTTCGCGATGACCGGCTCCACCAGCATGATGCCCTGCAATCCCCCAGGCTGACTCTGGGCGCGACGCGGCGGCGTGTTCGTGAGGACCGAGACGGCACGCATCCGCATTGCGGGCGGCTGATAGAGGAGCGACACGATGCGGCCAGTGCCCATGGTGTCTCCCCGCGGCTCGTATGCGCTGTTCTCTCCCACACAGAACATGTCCAGCGCGGTGAGGCGCCCGTCCCTCGTGAAGCCGGCCCTGACGCGCCCGTGGATGGCCGGCCGAAGGCCGCCGATGTACTGCTCCTCCTGACGCGTGATGCGCAACATGACCGGCGCGCTCGCCTTCTTGGCGAGCACCGCTGGAATGGTGCAGATGACGACTCCGGTGGCCCGGCTGCCGTAGCCGCCTCCCGTGTACTCGCTGATGAGCACGACGTCTTCCATGTCGAGCCGCATCAACCGGGCGATGGATGCGACCGTCTGAACGGCGCTCTGCGTGCCGGTGTGCATGTAGAGCGTGCCATTACGCCAGTATGCGAGCGCCGAGCGCGGCTCAAGCACGTGGTGCTGGTTATTGGGCGTGGAGAACGTCTCGTCGAGGAGGAGGTCGGCGCGCTCGAATCCCGCCTTCACGTCCCCGAAGGACCACTCGTCCTGGTGTGGGCCCGTGGGCAACCGTCCCTCGTCGTACTCGGCGAAGTCCGCTTCGGTCCACTTCAGCTCCTGGACGTCGAGGGGTCCCGCAGGCTCCTGGCGGCCCCAGCAGTTGCCGTCGGTGCGTGCGTTGGGCTCGCCGGGGCGCAGGGTCACGAGCGGATCGACCACAAACGGCAGGGGCTCGAAGTCGATCTCGATGGCCTCGATGGCCGCTGCCGCCGTCTCCTCGTCGACAGCCGCCACCGCCAAGACTGGCTCGCCCGCATAGACGGGCTCGTCGGTGAGCGCTCGCTCGCCCTTGGGATTGGCGGGGATTCTCTCACCGAGATCCGTCACGACGTCAGCGGGCGCCGGGAGCTCCGACGCCCTGAGGATCGCGCGCACGCCCGGCATGGCCTCGGCGGCGCTCGTGTCTACGCTCCTGACCCGGGCATGGGGAAGAG
>CAUYZA010000254.1:0-4725 GCA_963577225.1 Dehalococcoidia bacterium
ATCTACGACGTCGCCTGTGGCTTTCGCGCCTATTCGCGCGACGCGCTGCTGCTGATTTCGACCCGCGCCTCGTACACCTACACCCAGGAGGTCCTGCTCGATCTGGCCTACAAGGGTGTCGGCATCCGCGAATATCCACTGGAAGTGCGCGGGGAGCGCGAATACGGCCGATCGAAGGTTGCCGGCAGCGTCTGGCGCTACGGCTACAACGTCGCCGGAATCCTGCTGACCAGCATCCGCGACTACCGGCCCTTGCGCTTCTTCCTCAGCGCGGCGTTGGTCGTTCTGCTGATGGGGATCGGGATGGCGCTGTTCGTTGCCCTGCACTTCGCGCGAACCGGTGCTTTCACGCCCTACATCGCGCTGCTGGGTGAGTGCGATCTTGGCGGCGATCGGCATGCTGGCCGACATGCTCGATCGGCAGCGTTTCAACCAAGAGGAGCTGATCACCTACGCGCGCATGGCCTACTACGACGCTGAACGGCGCGACGCTCTTATCGAACCCGGCCTGCGCCCGCGCCGCTGGGGCTGAGCTGGAGAATCGTCAGCCCTGGCCGATTTGCGCCTTGCGATCCTGGCGCCGAGCGTAGAGCGTCGGCTCCGTGTAGCCCGACGGCTGTTCGCGGCCCTTGAAGACCAGATCGCAGGCGGCCAGGAACGCTTCGCCGTCGAAGTCGGGTGCCATCGGTACGTAGACCGGGTCGTCCGCGTTCTGCCCGTCGACGACGGCCGCCATGCGTTCCATCATGGCGCGCACCGCCTCCGCCTCGACGACGCCGTGGTGCAGCCAGTTGGCGATGTGCTGCGAGGAGATGCGGCATGTCGCGCGGTCTTCCATCAGGCCGACATCGTGGATGTCCGGCACCTTCGAGCAGCCGACCCCCTGGTCGATCCAGCGCACCGTGTAGCCCAGGATCCCCTGCGCGTTGTTCTCAAGCTCGTCGCGGATTTCATCCGCGGACCATTCCGCCGACTCGTCCACAGGGATCATCAGCAGGTCGTCGACGGTGGCCCGCTGTGCCTCAGCCGCTAGCTCACGCTGGCGTTCGAGTACGTCGACCTGGAGGTAGTGCGTGGCGTGCAGCGTCGCCGCGGTTGGCGAGGGCACCCAGGCGCAGTTCGCGCCAGCCTTGGGGTGGCCGACCTTCTCGGCCAGCATGCTGCCCATCAGGTCTGGCGCCGCCCACATCCCTTTGCCAATCTGCGCCCGGCCTTGCAGCCCGCAGGCCAGCCCCACATCGACGTTCCAATCCTCGTAGGCCGCGATCCAGCGTTGCAGCTTCATGTCGTTCTTGCGGACCATCGGGCCCGCCTCCATCGACGTGTGGATCTCGTCCCCCGTGCGGTCGAGGAAACCGGTGTTAATGAACGCGACGCGCGACTTGGCCGCGCGGATGCACTCCTTCAGGTTGAGCGTGGTGCGACGTTCTTCGTCCATGATCCCGAGCTTGACCGTGTTCTCCGGCAGGCCCAGCACACGCTCGACGTGGGCGAAGACATCAACGGCCAGCCTCGTCTCGGACGGGCCGTGCAGCTTCGGCTTGACGACGTAGACGGACCCACGAGGCGAGTTGCGCTCGGCCTCGGGCCGCGCCAGGTCATGCTTCGCGGCCAGCACGGTGACGATCGCGTCCAGCATCCCTTCGGGCGCCTCGTTGCCGTCGCGATCGAGCACGGCCGGCGTCGTTAGCAGATGCCCCACGTTGCGCACCAGCATCAGCGCCCGGCTGCGCAGCGTGATCGGCGATCCGTCTGGTGCGATGAACATGCGATCCTCGGAGAGCCGGCGCGTGAAGGTCTTGCCGTCCTTGGTCACGGATTCGGTCAGGTCGCCTTTCATCAATCCCAGCCAGTTGCGGTAGGCGTCAACCTTGTCGGCGGCGTCGACCGTGGCGACGGAGTCCTCGCAGTCCATGATCGACGTCAGCGCCGACTCGAGATTTACGTCGGCGACACCTGCCCTGTCGGTCTTGCCGACGTCGTGCGCGGGATCGATCACGATCTCGACGTGTAAGCCGTGCTGGCGCAGCAGGATCGACGACGGCGCGGATGCCTCACCGTTGAATCCGGCGAACTGGCTGGGGTCGGCCAGTCCGACGTTGGTGCCTTTGCCCAGCGCGACTTGCAGATGCCCGGCCTCGACGCGGTACGCCTCGGCGTCGACGTGGGAGCCATTCGCCAGCGGAAATATCTCATCCAGCAGTGCGCGTACGCGCACGATCACGCGGTCCCCGCGGACGGCATCGTACGGTCCCGGCGGCGGCGAGTCGCCCAGCGCGTCGGTGCCGTAGAAGACGTCGTAGAGCGAGCCCCAGCGCGCGTTGGCCGCGTTCAGCGCGTAGCGCGCGTTGGTCACCGGCACGACCAGTTGCGGCCCAGGCAGGTCCGCGATCTCTGCGTCGACGTTTTCCGTGTCGATCAGAAAGTCGGGCCCCTCCGTCTCCAAATAGCTCAGTTCCTCGAGGAAGGCGCGATACGCGGAGGGATCGAAGTCGTCGCCGCGATGCTCGCGGTGCCAGCCGTCGAGGGCGGTCTGTAGCGCTTCGCGATGCTCCAAGGCCGCGCGGTTGCGCGGGCCGTAGTCGTGAACCAGATCGGAGAGGCCCTGCCAGAATGTCTCCGAGCCGACGCCGGAGCCAGGCAAGGCTTCCTCTTCGATGAAGCGATGCAGCACGCCGGCCACGCTTAGCCCGGCCAACTCCACCTGGTCGCGATTGCTCATAACGGTCTCCGTCCGCCCGGCTCTCCCCTGAGCCCAGTGGTGCCGACGCCGAAGGGCGTACCGTGTATCTTACGTCGCCTAGCTACTCTGGATAAGTGTCCCGGATCCCCGTTCTCTCTGCGACGGGCGTGTGCTCTAACCTCCGCTCTGGTCCGCCTCCACCGGACCCCACCGCAGCCCGAAAGGACGATCGCTATGCCAGGAGCGCCGACTGCCGCCACCAAATATGAGCCGGTGCCCGGTTGGGCCAAGATCCCGCATGGGTTCTGGCTGCGCGAAGCGACCTCTGTCGCCGTCGACGCCGAGGATCGCGTTTACGTCTTCAACCGCGGCAATATGCCGATGCTCGTCTTTGATGCCGACGGCAACATGATCGACCATTGGGGCAACGACACGCCCCACGGCGACATGGAGTCGATCACCGACCCCTACGGCATCACCCGGCTCGTTTGGCGCGGGGTCCAGTTCAAGTGGCCGCACTCTGTCCGCGTTGACCACGACGGCGACCTCTGGCTGGTCGATGTCCACACGCACCAACTGACCAAGACCGACAAGTCCGGCACGCCGCTGCTCACGCTGGGTAGCGGCGATCCAGCCCCTCCCCAGAGCGGCGATCCGTTCAACAAGCCGACCGACCTCGCCATCTCGCCCGCCAACGGCGACATCTTCGTCAGCGACGGCTACGGCAACTCCCGCATCCATCGCTACGCCGCCGACGGCAAGCACATCCTCTCTTGGGGCGAGCCCGGCAGCGACCACGGTCAATTCAGCCTGCCCCACAACATCGCGATGGTGGACGACGACCACGTCATCGTCTGCGATCGCGAGAACCACCGCGTGCAGCAATTCACCGTGGAGGGCGAGTTCGTGCGGGCGTGGCACGTGCATCACGCTGTCGCCGTCGCGCGCGGCCGTGGCGCTGACGACCACCTCTACATCGCCGAGCAGGGGCCGCCGCCCGTGCAGCGCGGCGTGCCGAATCTTGGTCACCGCGTTTCCATCTACACGCCCGAGGGCGAACTGGTGACGCGCATCGGTGCGGCTCTGCCCGGCGAGTCGCCCGACCAGTTTCTCTGGCCCCATTCGATCGCGACAGATTCTCACGGCGACGTCTACGTCGCGGAGGTCTCCTACGTCGAGGTCGGCAGCCGGATGACGCCCGCGCGCGAGATGGTCAGCCTGCGCAAGTGGCGGCGGGTGAGCGACTAGCAAAGCTGTCTGGAGCTGCGTCGCTCAGCCGGTCGCTGGCAAGAGCGCCGGGGATTAGCATGGCCCGGCCCGGGAGCAGTGGAGGAAGTATGACTGACAACAAGGCTCGCTTCACCGTCGCGGTGCCGCAGCCCAAGCAGGTCCAGCAGAGCGGCGGGTCGCAGTTCAATCTCGCCGCCGAAACCTATTCGTACGAACGTGAAGCGCTCGACCGAATCGGGGCGGAGATCGTCGAGATTCCGGCGGAGAGCGACGCCGACTTCGCCGCCGGCGCCAAGAACGCCCAGGCGGTGATCGCGCGTGGGCGACGGATCAGCGCCGAGATCATCGCCGGGCTCGACAACGTCGTCGTGATCGGCTGCGGCAGCGTCGGCACTGACACGGTCGACGTCGACGCGGCCACCGCCGCTGGCATCCCCGTCACCAACGTGCCCGATGTCTTCATCGAAGAGGTCGCCGACCACACCCTGGCGATCATGCTCGCTGCGCAGCGACGCCTCTACGAGGTGCGCCAGATGATGCAGGACGGGCGTTTCAGCGAGGGTCATCCCTACCTGCGCAACTTCCCGCGGCTCTTTGGCCAATCGATCGGCTTGATCAGCTACGGCAACGTGGCACGCTCGGTCGCGCGGCGCTGTCAGGCGTTTGGGCTGCACGTGCTGGCCCACGACCCCTACGTCAGCGAACTCGAGATGACTCGCGACGGGGTCGAGCCGGTTGGCTACCAGGAACTCTTCGAGCGCTGCGACTTCGTCTCCAATCACGCGCCGCTCAACGACGAGACTCGCGGCATG
>CAUYZA010000255.1:0-4718 GCA_963577225.1 Dehalococcoidia bacterium
AGCCGAAGTCGTGGGCAATGTCTCAATCCGCGTCCTACCGGCCGACCGGCCCGATACCTGGACCGTCCAGGGGCGCGGCGAACTCCAACTCGCGGTGCTCGTTGAGATGATGCGGCGCGAGGGATTCGAGCTGACCGTCGGCAAACCCGAGGTCGTCACGCGCCAGATCGACGGCCGCCTGCACGAGCCGGTGGAGCGTCTGTCCGTCGACATTCCCGAGCAGGCGATGGGGGTCGTGACCCAGCTCCTCGCCCCGCGTAAGGGCCGAATGGAACACATGATCAATCACGGCACCGGCAGGGTGCGGATGGAGTACCTCGTCCCCGCCCGCGGCCTGATCGGCTTCCATACCGCGTTCCTGACCGAGACGCGCGGCGACGGCATCATCCACCACGTCTTTGAGGGCTACGAGCCCTGGCACGGCGACCTGCGGACGCGGCCCACGGGCAGCCTCGTCGCGGACCGCGCCGGCGCCACGACCAGCTACGCGTTGATCAGCCTGCAGGAGCGGGGCGTGATGTTCGTCGGTCCCGGCGTGGAGGTCTACGAAGGCATGATCGTGGGCGAGAACCCGCGCGCGGATGACATGAACGTCAACCCCACCAAAATGCGCAAGCAGACCAACATGCGCGCTGCGTCCAAGGATGAGACCGAGAAGCTCACGCCGCACCGCATGCTTTCCCTCGAGCAGACGCTGGAGTTCATCCGCGACGATGAATGCCTCGAAGTCACGCCCACCCACGTTCGCCTGCGCAAGCTTGAGTTGAGCCAGACCGTCCGCTCCCGCCGTCGCAGAGGCACGGGAGTCTCCGCAGCCGGTTCCGGCGGCTAACCCTTGGCCAGCGGCTTCTGGGCTTAGCCCGCTTCGAGGAACGCGCTGATCTCGCGCAGAGTGTCCGGCTGGTACTCCAGCACCATGGCGTGGCCCCCGCGAGGGAGCACGACCAGCTTCGCCTCCGGGATCAAGGCAGCGATCTCCGCCGCCTGATGCACCGGCGACAGGATGTCCTCAGCTCCGACCAGCACCAGCGTCGGCGTGGCAACATTCGGAAGCTCTGGCCGTGAGTCGTACACGCGGATCGCGGCCGCTTGCGCCGCGTAACCCTCGAACGACGTGGGATATGGGTTCTGTTGAGCCAGTTGGGCGAACTCGAAGGCCCTGGAGTGATTGGCCAGGATCTGCGGAGTGAAGGCCCAGGGCATGCCGACGATGCCTCGTGCCAGCGGATCGACCTCCGCCTCGCTCAGCGCCAGCAGCGCGTCAAGCCAACCGCTCTGTATGTCCGTGTATGACGGCAAGGTGCTCAGCAGCACCGCCCGATTCAGCTTCGATCCGTGCCGGATCAGGAGCGACTGCAGGATCGAGCCGCCCATCGACCAACCGACTGCGGAGACCGTGTCTAGGCCGAGGTGGTCGATCAGCGCCGCCGCGTCGTCGGCCATCTGATCGATCGTGTACGGCCCGGCCGGCACCTCACTCTCGCCCACACCACGGTTGTCGAACGTAATGCAGCGATAGCGATCGCGGAATTGGGGTACGACTGTTGCCCAGGCCAGACGGTTGCCACCCAGCCCGCTGATCAACAGCAGCGCGGGGCCGTCGCCCTCATCCTCGTAGTGCAGCTCCACCCCGTTGACGGTTGCTTTTGGCATCGGACTTTCCCTGTTCCAAGTTCGATCGATTCCAATGAAATTAGAGTGCGAGTCCCGGCGCCGCTACCCGGACTGCTCCAGCTGCCACATCGCTCACGGCGCTCCAGCCGGTCTGCGGGAGAGCAGCGATGCTACTCGACGAAAATATCGACCGACGGGCGTACGGCCGCGCAGGCCGCCAGCGCCTCATGGATCTTGTGCTCCTTGAACGCTTCGATCCGCTCCGGCGCGCGCTCCTCCTGATCGACGCTGACGAACGCCTCCTGGCGCAGTTGCGCCTCAAAGCGCGGCCCCCACTTGCGCGTTCCCAGCCGAGCCGTCGTCGAGCAGTTGTCGACCATGTAGGCCACGCCGCGCGCGTGCATGTACGGGTTGAGCGAGTCGACCGCCTCGATCACGGACTCGTTCGCGATCTCGGAATAGGGGTGGTTGTTCTCCATCAGCACATCGACCTGCGCCATCATTGTGGCGACGTAGACTCCGGCCGTGAACGGGTCGATCCCGGTGTCGAGTTGGGCCCGCTTCGAGCGCACCTCGGCGCCGGTCTGCCACATCTCGGTCCCGTCGATCGTGCTCATTTCGCTGCTCTTCAGGCGCTCCCCGGCGAGATTGACGCTGCGGATCTCGTTGCCCGACGAGACCTCCTCGTAGATCTCCTCCAGCACACCGCGCGCCGCCGGGTACGACGCGCTGTAGGACTGTTCAAAGATCTGGCGCTCGTCGTCATCGAGCGCTTCGTAGACCGCGATCAGACCCTGCTTTGAGATCATGCGCGAGATCGGCCCCGTGATCGACTCGCAGGACTGTTCGAAGGCCAGTTCGTGCGACATGCCTTGCTCGACGAAGCGTCGGTAGACCGCTTCCACGATGCCGTGCACCGCGCCGAGTAGGATCCCGCGCTCGCCGAAGATGTCCGAGCGATACTCGGACTCCAGCGTCGTTTGGAACGTGTACGGCGAGCCAAGTGCGACGGACCAGCCCAGCGCCTGATCGGTCGCCTTGCCGTCGATGTCTTGATGCACCGCGAACGATGAGTTGATCCCCGCCCCGTTGACCTCCACGCCTTGCAGGTAGAGCCGACGCACGGACGGCCCCATCCCCTTGGGGCAGACGCCCACGACGTTGATGTTGGCCGGGAACTCAGAGCTCGCGTTCGTCATGTGGCCCACGAGGAAGCCGTGCGAAAGTCCCAGCGTCGCGCCGGCCTTCACCGCGCCGAGGATGCGCTCGTGCAGCTCCGCCTGGGCGGCGTCGGAGATCAGCAGCACCACCAGATCGGACTCGCCGATCACGGCGAACATCTCGCCTAGGGTCCCGCTCGCCTCGGTGAAACCCTCCGCCTCGGCGTCGGCCCAGGACGACGAGCCCTCACGCAGCCCCACCTTGACCGTGATCTCACTGCCCTCGAGCGAGTCGCGCAGGTTCATGGCTTGGGCCGGCCCCTGTGATCCCCAGCCGATCACACCGATCTGGGAGACGCCCTCGAACGCTTGCGGCAGCAGCTCGAACAGGTGGCGTCCGCCGCGCACGATCTGCTCTTGGACGCCGCTACCAAGATCCAGCGTCTCGACAGGGAACACGTTCGAGCTGAACTCAAGTTGCAGCGGCATGGCGGTTCTCCTCACAGTCCTTGGGCGCAAACCTTCCAGAGCCTAAGGTCACCGTCGCTTGCCCGCTATAGCGCAGGACCAGCGCTGCGCTGCAGCACACGGCGCTGATCTTTCGGCTGGCAGCCAACAGGCGAAGTGGCGAAACGCCGCACAGAGAAGCCCGCTCCCTGTGCAACCGCGTGCCCAGCACCTATGCTTCACGCCTTCATTCCACGGCTGGGACCGGAGTGCCGGACCATCCATGGACGCTGAGTGGGGTGGCCACTCGCGAGAGGGTTCGGAGTGTGGTGCAAGTGCCGACGACCGCCTCCCAGCCCGATCACGCCGCGAGCGCGGTGTGATCGGGCCCGACGGAGACAACCGCCGTTTCATCGGCGGCAATGGACTCACGACCGAGACGAAGGAGTGGACTGATGACGATTCGCGAAGGTCTGGACCTCGACAAGCTGAACAGTTTCCGGGACTTCCTGACTGAGAACCCCGACAAGGGGCAACTGGGCCTCGAAGTACACGCGGTTTACGAGGGACAGGCGGGCCGCAGCACCGTCCACATCGGCAAATACTCGATCGACGGCGAAGTCATCGACCGCGAAACGCGCCACTACACCGTCCCGTTCGGCGCCTGGCGCGAGGTGGAGGAGCTTTTGGGCATGGAAGGCCCCACCGATCGGATGGAGCCCGTTGAGATGGCGCTGGCCGCCACGGCGGCCTGTGTCGTCAACTCGTTGACCTACAACGCAGCCCGTCTCGGCATCGAGACTGAGGGCATCGACGTCTCCCTTCGCGAGACCGTCGATCCCCGCGTCTTGTTCGCGCTGCGCGAGCCGAAGGAACACGTCTCCTGCCTCGGCACGCTCGAGATCGGAAGTCAAGGTCAAGGGCGACGTCAGCGATGAGGACATCGCCACGCTCTCTGGTCTGGCGGCCTACTCGCCGGTCTACGGGCTGATCGCTGAGGCCAACAAAATTTCGCACTCCGTCACTCGCGCCTAGCCAGCGACGGGCAGAGTAAGGACACAACCGGTCGTGCGAGTGGCGCGCGACCGGCTCAGGCTGCTTGCCTGCGCGCTCGCCGCAGCTCGAAGATTGGCGTGATCGGGGCCATAGCCGTGCTCGGCACGGCCTGATGGGCTGCGCGCCGCCTGATCGGGATTCGCAGTGGCTCTGCACCTCTGGCCTCTGCGCTCAGCTTGGTGCGTAGGCGGCGCAAGGTCTCGTCCGGCCGCACCCGCCGTTCCATCCCAGCCGCGACGAACGCAGACGTGGCTGACGAGGTCATGGATGTGGCGTGGAAGGTAGGAAATCGGCATGGCGCACCCCGGATTGGTCTTCCCTGCCTAATGATTGTCGTGTGAACTGCGTCGCGTTTCCGTCGGGGTTTGTCCTATCGACGGTCGGTATGGGTCGTATGCGTGCTGGGAGAAACTCCCAAGACGGGGCAAGCGAGCGCTACGG
>CAUYZA010000256.1:0-4667 GCA_963577225.1 Dehalococcoidia bacterium
AACGGCGCCGTCAAACCCGTTGTTGCCTGAGGCGATCACCGTCGCGACCCCGGCGTCGCGCAGATCCTCGATGACGTCGGTGGCGTTCGCGGAGGCCCCATCGCAGAAGGCCGTGAATTGGCCCCCGCCGAGGCTGAGGTTGGCGGCGGCGACGCCCATGCCGCCAGATAGGGCGAGCACCTCTTCCAGGCCATCGATGATGTCGCCCTCGAAGGCGATGGCACACGGCGGTGCACCGCCGCAGACGACGACGTTGTCCGACCGGCTGAAGACGTTGATGGCGATGAGGTCCGCCCCGCGGGCGACGCCGCTCATGCCAGCGCCGAGGCCCGCGGCGATACCGGCGACGTGGGTGCCGTGATCGCAGACGTCACCGGGCACGCCACATGGCGCCCCCGTACCCGGGCCCACCTGCGGACCCGCCGTGCCACCTGGACACTCGTTGGCCGAGAAGCACGCCTCGGCCACCACGCGTCCACCCAGGAAGGCGTGGGCAGCATCGACGCCGGTGTCGAGGATGGCGACGGCCTGCCCGCCCCCGTCGAAGCCCACGGCGAGCGCGCCGGGCACGTTCACGATCTGGGTGCTGGTGTCCAGGGTCGGGTACGCGACGAACTCGCTCTTGATCTGATCGACATAGGACAAGCCCTGGATGATCCGCAGCGTGGCAGCGTCGACCTCCATCGTGGCCCCAGGCACGAGGTCGAACCCGCGGAAGTCGCGCAGCACGCCCCGCCGAGAGGTCACGTCGCGCTGGAAGCGATCCTGGAGACTCGCGACCGCTCTGGCCTTGCTGCGCATCTGCGCGGCCGCACCGAGATCGTAGTGGATGATGATGCGCACGTTGCCGCGCGCTGCATCCCGCTTGAGGCCCGGCTCCACGCGGGGTACCACCGGGGACACGGGCGCCACGCGATCGAGCTCGCCGAGCTCGAGTTGGGGTGTCACATCCCGGACGAGCCCCAGCTGATCGAGGAGAACCAGAGACCGACCGGCGTTCGTCGGCGCGGGCATGCGCGGATGCGCTTTACGCGGCGTGGTCTGCTCGGGCATGGCCTCGGCACCCACGTCGATGGGCGGCCGCGCGTCGCCGCGCGTTGTGGGGACACGGGCGTCGTCGGCAGTCCGTGCGCGGGTGTCGCCGGCGGACGCACTCAGCGAGAGCGCATCGCCGTCGTAGGAGGCCGAAGCATCCAACCTGACCCCGCCATACATCGGATCACTGGATGAAGGTCGAGTGACCGGTTGGGCAGTAGGTGCAGTCGCAGGTCCCAAACTACCGGACATTGATGCATATACAGGATCTATCGTGTAGCTATTGTAGGAGCCGGACGGGTCGAACCCGATGCTGTCATACAGAAGACGACCACCAACCGAAATCGGAACGTCAGCAATATTATTGAATGTTACCCAAATATTCCCGTACTTTGAGGTTCGGTGGCTGTGCTCCGCAGAACCAAACCCCTTTGTGTCCGCAGCATTGCCCGGGCCGGGCACGGTATCCCGGTCAATGCCGACCGCGCTCGTCGAGGACACCGCGCCGAGAATCAATAGGCTCACGAGCAAACAAAGACTCCGCATAATTTCTACCTCCCTTTTGTTCCTCAGTCGCCTGGAACAGCCGAACTGGATCGGGCGGAGATGGAAACCCTTGCATCGCGCCAATCCCAATCGAGTGGAAAGAGTCCGCGCTTGGCTTCGGTCAGGGGCGGGGCCTAGAGCGGGGGCAGCGAATTCTTTCGGAACCTTCCGGCCCGCGACGCGGCTCCCCGTAGGGATTTACCATAACGCCCTATTCGCTCCCGCCTCTCCCTTGTAACCATACCGTCCAGACGGTATAGTTTTGTTATGCCGAGACCGCCCGCCGCCCGTACCCTGGTTCTGGATGCTGCCGAGCAGCGTCTGCTCGATTATGGCGCCAGTGGCCTGGTCCTCGATGCCGTCGCCGCCGACGCCGGGGTTTCGAAGGGCGGGCTCCTTTACCACTTCCCCTCGAAAGAAGCGCTGATCGAAGGCCTCACCGAGCGCATGCTCGCGGGCTTTGACGCCCGCCAGGACGAACTCACTGAAGGGGACGCGGAAGCGGGCGGTGCGTATACGCGCGCCTACTTGCACTCAACGGTGACGCCACGGGGTGAAGCGGCGGACGATTCGGCGCGGCTGATGGCGGGATTGCTGGCCTGCATGGGCGGCGACCCTGCACGCCTCGATGTCGTGCGCGCGCGCTTTAGCCGTTGGCAAGCGCGCTTGGAAGAAGCCGACGGTGTCGATCCGGTGGCGGCAACGATCGTGCGTTTGGCGGCCGATGGGTTGTGGTTGAGTTCGCTGCTCGGGTTGCCTGGCCTAACGAAGAAGCATGCGGCCCATGTACTCGCCCGCCTTGAAGACATGACACGAGCAGAGTGAGGATGCGGCACGGGTTCCCGCTTTTGTTCGCTGCGATTCTCGCCGAGGTGGGAGCCACGCTCGCGCTGCGCGAATCCCAAGCATTCGCCCGGCCGGCTTTGGGGTTTGGGGCGCTCGCCGGTTATGGGCTCGCGTTTTGGTTGCTTGGGCAGAGTCTGACCACTGTGCCACTCGGGATCGCTTATGGGGTCTGGGCCGGGCTGGGCACTGTGGGCATCGTGCTGGCCGGCTGGGCGTTTTTCAACGAAGTGCCGAGCCCGAGTGCTTGGCTAGGTATTGGCTTCGTGGTCCTCGGTGTGAGCTTGCTCGGGATTGGGGTTCCGACGCGATGAGGACGAGCAAAAAGATGCACGACGATCATGCCCGGCACAAACTCTCGCGGGAACTCACGAGCGATATCGAGCGGCTCGAGGAGCGCTTTCGTGAGAGCGCTACGGAGCTGGGCGCCATGCGTGCGAAGCTGCAGAGCGGGGCGCGGGAAGAGTGGACCGAGATTCGCCAAGAATGGGACGTCATCGATGGACGGGTGCGCACGATTGGCATTGCGCTCGGCATCGCGCTCTTCCTGGGCGCCTACCTCTTCTATATGAACCTCGGTTGGTACGCCGATCAGCGCGCGTTGCCACAAAGCTCGGATTGGCTCCTCGATCGGCTCCCCTCATGGAATCTCGTGCCGATGCTTTCGTGGGGATGGCTCGCGCTCCATGCCTGGGCTGTGGGGATCGCCGTTCTCTATTACCCACGGCGAATGCCGTTCCTGCTCGTACTGTTGAGCGTCTATCTGGCCTTGCGCACGGTGTACGTCTTTCTCTCACCGATCGGTGCGCCCGTTGAGATTTTGGACATGCGTCAGCTCGATACGTTATTCGCCTGGGTCGCAGGGGAATACACGTTCCAGAACGAGTTCATCTTTTCGGGGCACACGGCGGTTCCATTCCTCTTCTACCTGTTCTTCGACACGCCGCGCCAAAAAATGGTGATGCTTACGGGATCGCTCTGTATGGCCTTTGCCGTGCTCGTCACGCGCAACCACTACACGGTGGATGTCATCTCCGCTTATTTGATCGGCTACTCGATCTACACACTCTCGCAATGGCTCTTCGGCCTGGCGAAAGCCCAGCTGCCGCGAGCCTCGAAGGAACGTTCGGGCCCGAGCGAGGTCTAGCTGATCGGTTTAGCGGCGATCCGATCGCTCTGCTCTACATCCACTTGCTGGTAGTCGCACCGGGGCCGGGATTCTGTTCGCTCTCGCGGTACGCCGGTCCAGCCAATGCAGGTGCAGTCAAACTATCTCAGGCTGCAGCGGCGAAATTCCGAGTCGCTCACGGACAGCGTCAATGGGAACGTCCACATCTTCCCAGAAGTTCCAATCGCGGCCAAGATCGACTTTTGTGGCGGCCCCCCTCTCGAGTGCGTGCAGAACCTCCATTGCCAGTTGACCCTGACCGATCCGGCCCAGCAGCACAGGCATCTCAAAGGGTGTCAGGTTGATGCCCGCCGTGTGAATAATGAGCGCGAAGAGCACCGTGAAAAAATCATCGGGGTCGGTGGTGAAGCCGGCTTGAAAGGCAGCCGCCTTCATCTCGCCTTCCGGAGAAGTGTCGTAGCCGGCCAGCACATGCGTAAAGTCGTGATAGAGCGCGCCCATGGGGAAACCGCCCTTCTCCCCGCTAAAGGGCAGATCCGCATCTCGGCAGTGCCGATAGAAGTGATACCCCAAGGTCTCTTCAGGGAAATCTCCGAACGCGTGAAAGCGCGCTGCTAACGCAGCATCCTCGGGGAGGACGCCTCTGAACCGGAGGACGGCTCGCATCGCCTGCAGGATGCCTCCATGCAACTTTCGGGTGTTTCGCATATAGATCCGGATGTGTGCATGGCGCGCGAAAGCGAACTTGAAACGCATTACGCGCCCCTTCGCTAAATGTCCCACCACGCGGACCGCTGGCTCTTCTACGCACAGCGCAGATGCGAAAGTCGACATCAGACGAACCTGCTCTTCGCTCGGTGCACCCTCCGCCACGCTCACCACAACCATCAGTCGGATGAGTTGCCTGGCCTGTGCCCCATCCATACCGACCGAAATCAGATCCTCGGTGTCGATGGGCGCGAGGGCATCGACATCCGACTCCGTCCCCAATAAGCTTCGCTGCAGAGCGCCAAGCACCGCCCGCTGGGGCTGCCCGAAGCCGTTCCGTGCCGCTCGTGCGACCATCGTCACCGCCCGCAGTTCATCAAGCGCCCATTTTGGTTCTGGCTTTAGG
>CAUYZA010000257.1:0-4663 GCA_963577225.1 Dehalococcoidia bacterium
TCCTGAGCCAACAGAGCCCCGCCAACAGAGACCCTCGCCGGCTCACCCGACACAGACAGCCCGCCCCGATCACCCGGCCCTGCCTACACTGGGACCACGGAGTAAAGCCCTGTGGATGCCACCCGCACCGACCTCGAAACCCTCCAGCACCGCGTCAACGACATCCTGGAGCGTCTTTGACCTTCCCGCCGCTGAGCGCGAGGTCGCCGAACTCGAGAAGCGATCGACCGCTCCCGACTTCTGGGACGACTCCGACAGCGCCCGCATCCACATGCAGCGCCTCGCCGCCCGCAAGACCACCGTCGACTCCTGGCGCGGCGTCGAACGCCGCGTCGCCGACGCACTCGAGCTGCTCGAGCTCGCCGCCGCCGAAGACGACGCCGCCGTCGCAGACGAAATCGCGACCGAACTCGAAGCGCTGACCACCAGCGTCGACGAGATGGAGTTCGAACTCTCCTTCTCCGGCCAGTACGACGACCGCACGGCGATCCTGCAGCTCTTCGCCGGCGCCGGCGGCGTCGACTCGCAGGACTGGACCGAGATGCTGGAGCGCATGTATCTGCGCTGGGCCGAACGACGTGGGTTCACCGCCACCATCGTCGATCGCACCGAAGGCGAAGAGGCGGGCATCAAGAACTCGACGATCGAGATTGCCGGACCCCACGCCTACGGCTGGCTGCGCGGAGAGCGCGGCGTGCACCGCCTGGTCCGACTTTCCCCTTTCGACGGCCAGCACGCGCGCCACACCTCGTTCTCCCTGGCCGAGATCATGCCTGAGGTGGCCAACGAGGCCGAGGTCGACATCAACCCGGACGATCTCCGCATCGACGTCTTCCGCGCCTCCGGTCACGGTGGCCAGAACGTGCAGAAGAACTCCACCGCGGTGCGCATCACGCACAAGCCCACCAACATCGTCGTCTCCTGCCAGAACGAGCGCTCGCTGGGGCGCAACCGCGAAAGCGCCATGCGCGTGCTGGAGTCGCGCCTGCTGCAGCTCGAGCTCCAGCGCATCGAGGACGAGCGTGCGGAGCTGCGCGGCGAGCGTATCGAGGCGGGCTGGGGCAACCAGATTCGGTCCTACGTCCTGCACCCCTATAAGATGGTCAAGGATCTGCGCAGCGAGTACGAAAGTTCCGACCCGGAACGCGTGCTCGAAGGAGATCTAGACGCCCTCTTGAGGGCGTATCTCAAGTCACAGATCGGCGTTGAGCAGACGGCGAAGTAGGCCCGCCGCAGCCGGACGAAGTGGGGAAGCGCTTGAAGCCGTGAGACGACGACTGGGACTGGGCTTCCTGACGCTGCTGGCGTTCACAACGACGTTCGTCGCCGGTCAGTCGCTGCTGGCGCCGGAGCTGCGGGCGCAAGGCGCCCCCTCCATCGTCAGTACGACGCAACAGATCAACTTCCCGGCTGACATCAGCTTCAGCGCCCTGGTCGAAAACGGCGACCAGCTCTCCGAGGCGATCCTCTTCTACCGCGTCTTGCCCGAGGGACCGATCACCCGCCAAGTGGCGGAGATCTCCAGCGGCGACGTCACCCGCCTCGCCGCCAGCATTCCCACCGCCGGGGTTGGCACTTGGATCCCCGCCGGCTCCATGATCGAGTGGAATTGGCGCCTGACCGATAGCGCTGGAGTATCCGTCGATACCGATGACGAGCTCTTCCAGTACGACGACCCTCGCTACGACTGGGTCGCGATTGAGGACGAGCGGCTGGTCCTTTTCTACTACGGCGACAACCGCGGCACCGCCGAGCGGCTGCACCGACAGGGCTCCGAGGTGATCGACGAGATGTCGGATCTGCTCGGCGTCGAATTGAACTTCCAGGCCCGCGTCTACATGTGGGCCAGCCCCGCCGACGCGACGGGTGTGGAACGAATTGAGAGCCAGGGCTTCGAAGAGCAAGTCATCACCGGCGGCACCCGGGTGCTGGCCGACTTGGTGCATATGTTCCAGCCCACCACCTGGGTCGTGCGCCACGAGCTGACACACATCCTGACCAAGATCGCCGGCGAAGGCGGCATCGGCAGCATCCCGGCCTGGCTCGACGAGGGCACCGCCACCTACTCCGAAACTGACTGGCGCGCCCGCCGTGGCGCCGCGCTCAACTTCGCGATCGAAACCGACCAACTCTTCAGCGTCCGCGGCTTGACCTCGCCGGCTAACGAGCCCGGCCGCGTCGACATCTTCTACGGTCAGTCCGGCGATATCGTCACGTACCTGATCACCACCTTTGGTGAGGACGCTTTCGCTGACTTATTCACCGTCTTCAAGGGTGGAAGCACCGTCGACAACGCGCTGGGCGAGGTCTACGGCCTGGACCGGGACGGCCTGACCAACGCCTACCGCGGCTTCGTCGGGCTGGAGGAGCTGGCCGCCGCCGAGGATCGCTCGACACTGATCGAAGACGAACCGATCAGACCGATCGGCACGCCGCTCGAGACGGACGAGAACCCCGACGCGGTGCCTGAAGATCAGTCCGCCAACGACACGGCTACTGACACCGAAAGCGCAGCGAGCGAGGCGGCCGAGTCGTCCGCCGCCCGCACGGATGAGGCGATCGAAGCCCGGCGTGCCGAGATCGCGGAGCGCCTCGACAACCGACGTCTCGGCCCCGCCTTCAGTGTCGGCAGCGACTTCCCCTGGGAGGGCGTCGTCACGGCAGTCGGCGGTGCCACGCTGCTGATGGGGCTGGCGCTGTTCTGGCTGCTACTGCGCGAAAGCCAAGCTGGCGGCAGCCGGCAAGAAGTCGCGGCCGCCCCGCCGACCGTGGGCCGCTTTGCCCCACCTGTTGAACAGCCCCCTACCCCCTCTGAGAGCATCGACACATTGGACCCCACGTCCCCCGACCTCCGCTTCCCCCCGTCGACGCTACCCTCTGACAGCCCACCCTCCGTGCAGCCGCCCGATGACGACGCTGACACCTGGACTGGCTGGCAAAAGCGCGACGGTTAGCGCCGCGCGCCCGCTCCCGTACCAACCGCGTTCGCCCGACTACGAATTCGGAACGATCAGGCCGCTCCCGGTGCGGTGCATGCCTGCCGGCGCACCGCCCGACGGCGGCTGCGGTCCAGGACCGCGCCCCGGCCCTGGCGGACCAGAACCCGGCCCTGGCGGACCCGAGCCAGGCGGCGGCTGTGGTTGTGGGGGTTGTTGTTCCGGCGGTGCCCATGGGTGTGCCGAGCCGGTCTCGATCGTGGGCGGCTTGAGATTCGCCCGGTCCGGGTGCGCCTCCAGGTCATAGAGGTAGCGGGCCAACTCCGGGGCCGTGGTGGCGCCGGCGAAGCCGTGCCGCCCGCCAACGATAGTGGCCGGCACGTGACTGAGGTTCATGTTCGCGCCCAGCGCGGGGAACTCGTCCAGGTTGTAGACCCAGACCTCGACCTTGTCCGAGATCAACGCCAACGCCAGCGCTGCAATGGCTGCATCGCCGGTGGCCGGATCCATCATCGCACCCACCACCCGAACCTCCGTGGTGTTGCGGAGCTTCTTCAGTGTGCTCTTGATCTGGCCACTGGGATCCAGTGGCTGGCCGCCCATGCTGAGAATCGCTTGCATCACCAGTGCGAGGAAGACCCCGCCCGGCATGCCGGTTAGGCGCATCGGCCGGTTCTTCTCGCCCCGCACCACGATGCCTGGAGCTTGCTTGATCCCGCGTTTTTCGGCCAATTCTTCTTCGTCGGAGAGCTCGTAGGTCGTCAGCGTGATCTGGTCCGACAGGCCGGCCAGCTCCTCCAGGACCTCTTTGGTCGCCTCGCAGCTCAGGCAGGGCGGCCGCCCCGGCACCTCCACGCTCGTCGGCGTCTGGTGGAAATAGTCGATCTTGACCGCGCTGTCCATCGCAGCGAACTGCTCGGTCAGGAAGGCCTTGTCCTGGTCGGGTAGCGGCACGGGCGACAACTCCTGATCAGCGGATGAGGGCTCGACTGGCAAGGTATCGAGCCGAGGGCTTCCCGGGAAGCACCCTAACCCGCGTCCGTGTTCTGGCCCGACCCCGACCCACGCAAGGCCCACCAGGTCAATCCCAGCCGTTGCAGCGCCGTCGCGTTGGTCAGCACGGCCAGGATCCAGAGCACCGCAACGACCTCATCCGCGAACAGGCCGATCGCCAGAATCACGACACGCTCGAAGCGCGTGCCGAAGCCTTCCCGAATCCGCACGCCGTATTCACCGGCTTTGGAGCGCGTATAGGAGACCAGCAGCGACCCGCTGATCGTCGCCGCGATCAGGATCGTCGCCTCGCGATCGAAGCGCTCCGGCGCGGTGAACCAGGCCAGCAGCCCGATCAGCATCGCGACCTCGGCCAAGCGGTCGCTGACCGCGTCCAGGATCGCGCCGAAGGTGGAGTCTTGCCCCGTCGCCCGCGCCACGGCGCCGTCCAGCAGGTCGAAGGCGCCCGCGCCGAGCATGACCAGCCCGGCCTGCCAGAAGTGGCCGTAGGCCGCCAGTGTGGCGGCCCCGGCTGCGCCGGCCAGCCCGACCATGGTCAGCAGGTTGGGCGAGATGCCGAAGCGCCCCAGCCCCTCGCCGATCTGGCGCGAGATGCCCGCGGGCAATTGATGGGGGAGTTGGAGTCGGGTCACAAGCGGCATTTCTCCGGCGCGTCTAACGCGCTACACCCGCCGGCCACCCTGCGCCCGATCGTACAGCTCCAGCAGCCGGGG
>CAUYZA010000258.1:0-4660 GCA_963577225.1 Dehalococcoidia bacterium
GCCCCCGTCACCCGGCTGATCTTGACTCGCTGAGTCGCTGCTCGCGTCATGAAATTTATTAGTCGCCTCGCCTTCATCAGCACCCACACCTCCCCCCTCGCGCGTCCCGGAACGACCAAAGCGGGGGGTATGAACGTCTACATCGCGGAGCTGACCGCGCAGCTCGGCGCGAGCGGGTGCGAAGTCGACATCTTCACGCGTCGCGACGCGCCCGACCTGCCGCCGGACATTGAACTGGCGCCGAACGTGCGCGTCGTCCACATCGATGCCGGCCGGGCCGCTCCGCTCGACCCGGTTGCGATCGAGCGCTGGCTGCCCGAGTTCCTTGACGGCGTCTGCGCTTACGCGGCAGAGCGGGAGCGGGAGTACAGCTTGATCCACTCCCACTATTGGCTATCAGGCCTGGTTGGCCTCGGCTTGGCCGATCGTTGGCACGTGCCGCACGTCGCCATGTTCCACACGCTGGGTGAGGTCAAGAACCGCGCCCGGCGAGCTGAGCGGGAGCCGCCCGCCCGGATCGAAGCGGAACGACGCATCGTCGCCGCCGCCGATCGGCTCATCTGCGCGACTCCCCATGAGCGCGACTTCTTGGTCCAGCTTTACGGCGCGCAGCGCGAATGCGTCGCGGTGGTGCCGGCCGGCGTTGATCTGGCCCGCTTCCGGCCCGGCGACCAGGCGGCCGCCCGCGCGCACCTGGGTTTGGACGACGGCCCGCTCGTCCTGTTTGTGGGCAGGCTGGAGCCGCTCAAGGGCGTGGACATCTTGGTTCGCGCCGTGGCCGTGGCGGAACTTGACCAACCGATCACGCTGATCGTCGCGGGGGGTGATCGGGAGTCGGCGCCGGACGCCGTAGGCGAGCTCGATGCTCTTGCCCACGAGTTGGGTATCGCCGATCGCGTGGGCTTTGTCGGATCGATCCCGCGCGAGGAGCTGCCAGCCTACTACCACGCGGCTGACATCTGTGTCGTGCCTTCCTACTACGAGAGCTTCGGGCTGGTCGCCGTCGAGGCGCTCGCGTCCGGTACGCCGGTCATCGCGACGCGCGTCGGCGGGCTGCAGTACACGGTGCGCGATGGCCAGACGGGCTATCTGATCTCGTGGCGCTGCCCGGAGCCGTTCGCTGAGCGCATGGAGGCGCTCCTGGAGAACGACGACCTGCGTCGTCACTTCGCCGCCGCCGCACCCGAATCTGTCAAGCGCTTTAGCTGGGACCGGATCGCTGCTCAGATCAGTGAGGTGTACCAAGACGTCGTCAGTCGCCACTCCTCTGGTCTGGCCAGCGGCTGCAGCCCGGGCTAGCGCTTTGGACGCTCGATCCGCTGCCTGTCCAGCCAAGGCCGAACGTTCGTTACACTGTGCGGACCATGACGAGCGCGATCACGAATCAGACGCCGGACACGACCGATCCCAAGCGGGTCTTGGTCGTGATGGCGCATCCCGACGACATTGAGTTCACCTGTGGTGGCACGGTCTCCACCCTGGCCGAGGACGGCTGGGAAGTCGTGTTCTGCCTGGTCACCAGCGGCGACAAGGGCACGAAGGACGAGACCCTGGCCTCGCACGACCTCGCCGCCCTGAGGGAGGCCGAGCAAGAGGCCGCCGCGCGTGAGCTGGGCGTCTACCGCTGCATCTTCCTGCGCGTGCCGGACGGGTTCGTGCAGGATGGCCCCGAGCTGCGGGAGCTGCTGGTGCGCACCATCCGCGAGGTACGGCCGCAGATCCTGATCACCTGGGACGGATACCGCGGCTTCAATCACCGCGACCACCGCACGGTCGGCCTCGTCGCGCTGGATGCGGTCTTCCCGCTCTCGCGTAACCCGCACTACTTCCCGGAGCACAAAGCGGCCGGGCTTGAGCCGCACAAGGTGAACACGGTGCTGCTGGCCGGCACAAACGAACCCAACTACTTCGTCGATGTTGGCGCGCAGCTCGGCAAGAAAGTCGATGCGCTGCGCCGCCACGCGAGCCAGGTCACCCCGGGCACGCGTGAGGAATGGCTCAAGCGGCTGCGGCAACGTCAGCAGTCGGCGGACCGCGGGGCGGTGCCGTGGGCTGAGTCGTTCCGGCGCCTGCACTTCGGCGGCACCTCCGCGCCCAATCGCCAGGCGGTACTCAAGAAGCTGGCGAAGGAAGCGGCCGAGAAAGCCAAGCAAACAGAGGCCGGCGAGCAGGCAGAGGCCGACACCGCTGTGGCTGAAGCGAGGGCGGGGGGCTAGGTGGAGAATCTGGCGCTGTACTTCCTCTGGGGTGGGCTGGTCTCGTCCGGTATTTCGGCGGGCGTCTACATCTTGTACGCGTCCCAGCCCTACTGGGCGGGGCTACTCGTCTCGCCGCGCTCGGCCGTCACCGAAGCGGGCAGCGTCACGATTGCGAGGTCGGACAGTCCCAACCTCGGTCGATCGACCACATTGCGTGGCGCGGCCACGTTCTCGGCCTGGACGACCGTCGTTTTCGGAGCCCTGGGCCTGATTTTTCGCACGATCGCGCTCGATCACCCACCGATCAGCAACCTCTTCGAGTTCTCGATGGCCTTCGGCTTCGCCATCGCGCTGGTCTACGCGCTGTTGGAGCTTCGCTACGGGACCCGCCTGCTCGGTGCCTTCGCCATGCCTGTTGCCTTCGGCCTTTTCGCGAGCGCCCTGGCGTTCCCCAGCGAGGGCCAAGAGACGCTGGTGCCTGCTCTGCAGGCGCCGATGGTGCTCACGATCCACGTATCCATCATGATCCTCTCGTATGCGGTGCTCGCCGTCTCCTTCGCGGCGGCCGTCATGCACATCCTGCAAGGCAACAAGGGGCGGCGTCATGCCTGGATTCCATCGGCGGGTCGTTGCGACGAGTTGACCTACCAGTCTGTCTTGGTGGGCTTTCCCCTGCTGGCGGTGGGGATCGCGCTCGGTGCCTGGTGGGCAAACGACGCCTGGGGCCGCTACTGGGGCTGGGACCCCAAGGAAACTGCCGCGCTGGTCACCGGGCTGATCTTCGCGGTCTATCTGCATACGCGGGGGATGCGGCAGCTGCGCGGGACGCGGGGATCGTGGATCGTTGTCGGGGGCTTCGTGGCCGTGTTGTTCACCTACCTGGGCGTCAATTTGTGGATCAGTGGGCTGCATTCGTACGCGGGCGTCTAGGCGGCTCGTCGGGCTGGCGACGTCGGACGGCTGTGCAGATCTGCACCACATCTGTTAACCGGGCCCGGATCCGACTCGTACGCGCTTGACACTGCATTTCACTCGTTCGTACTCTGCCTGTCTACGCTCGTGTAACTGACGGATATGGGTCAGAGCCGCCCCTCGCTCGACAACCGGCGCTGTTCGCAGCCCAAGGGTCGACGACCGGCTTTGGCCTCTGCTGTTGTGTTCGGGAGATTTTTTCGGGCAGCGAGTGACTGTTTGGCAGCCAGCGCCGCAGGGCGCCGGGCGGAATGCAACGGACGACCGACGTGCCAACGATCAATCAGCTCGTGCGCAAGGGCCGCAAGCCGGTCACCAAGAAGACCAAGGCACCCGCCTTGCGTTTTCTGCACAACTCGCTGACCGGTCGCACCACGATGGGGCCCGGCTCACCTCAGAAGCGTGGGGTCTGCACTGCGGTGCGCACCGTGACGCCGAAGAAGCCGAACTCCGCGCTGCGCAAGGTCTGTCGCGTGCGTCTGACCAACGGGATTGAGGTCACGGCCTATATCCCGGGCGAGGGGCACACGCTGCAGGAGCACTCTGTGGTGCTGATTCGCGGTGGTCGAGTGAAGGACCTGCCGGGCGTGCGCTACCACGTGGTGCGCGGCGCGCTCGACGCGCAAGGCGTCCAGGAACGCAAGCGCGGGCGCTCCAAGTACGGCACGCGTAAGACCTCGGGGCCGACGACGACGGCCACCTCGTAGCGCAGTTGATCGGGAAACGGCACGCCGCGTGCCGCTTCGTTGTCGGTTGAATCATCCGCCCGCGACGGCGAGCGGAACCAAAACGGGCTCTAGAGGCCCTGGACTGGTCCCCAGCGGACCCCGTCCATGAGGGATTGTTCATGCCACGGCGGAACCGACCCGAGCGCCGACGCACGCCGCCCGACCCGAAGTTCAATTCGGTGCCGGTCCAGCAAGCGATCAACAAGATCATGCAGAACGGCAAGAAGGGCACCGCGGAGCGCACGATGTACCAGGCGATGGGCTTGGTGGAGCAGCGCCTGCGCCAGGAACCGCTCGACGCTTTCATGCAGGCTCTGCGTAACATCACGCCCCAGATGGAAGTCAAGCCCCGACGCGTCGGCGGCGCGACCTACCAGGTCCCGATCGAGATCCGGGCCGAACGGCGCGGTTCCCTGGCCATCCGCTGGCTGGTCAACAGCGCCCGCTCCCGACGTGGCAAGGGCATGCACGAGCGCCTGGCGGACGAGATCGCCGACGCGTTCAACAACACCGGTACGGCGGTCAAGCGCCGCGAAGACACCCACCGCATGGCCGAGGCGAACCGCGCCTTCGCCCACTACCGGTGGTAGACCGTTAATTCGAAAGCGCGCACACGAGGCGCGCTTTTTTGATTCTGGCCCGGCCTGAAACCGGGCTGAAGAAAGGCAATCGCGGACCGCTATGCCCCGCGACATCGAACTCGAATCCGTCCGTAACATCGGTATCATCGCCCACATCGACGCGGGTAAGACGACCGTGACT
>CAUYZA010000259.1:0-4655 GCA_963577225.1 Dehalococcoidia bacterium
ATGGTCTTGCCGGCCTTGGGCGGCGAGACGATCAGCCCGCGCTGACCGCGGCCCAACGGCGCGACGAGGTCGATCAGACGGCCGGAGAGCTCGGTCGGGTCGTCGATTTCCAGGTAAAACTGTTCGTTGGGGAAGACGGCGGTGAAATTCTCGAAGTGGGGGCGCTTCTGCGCCTCCTCCGGGCTCATGCCGTTGACGAGATCGACGCGGACGAGGCTGTAGTACTTCTCACCCTGCTTGGGTGTGCGCACGGCGCCGGTGACGTAATCGCCGGTGCGCAGCTCGGCTTTGCGGACCTGCGACTGCGAGACGTAGACGTCGGATGGCGAGGGCAGCATGGTCTCGCTGCGCAGGAAGCCGTAGCCATCGTCGACGAGGTCTAGCACGCCGCCGGCGAAGAGATCGCCATCGCTCTCACTGCTGGCCTGCAGGATGCGGAAAATCAGCTCCTGCTTCTTGAGACTGCCGGCGCCCTTGACGGACTTCTCTTTGGCGATCTCAATCAGCGCTTCGCGCGTCAGGCCTTCAAGTTCAGTGATATTCAAGACGATGGACCTTGTTCAATGGGGCTCAGTTGGACTTTGCCGGTGCTCGGGGCGGTCAGGGCTTCGCCGAAGCGCGCGGCACGATAGGTCGCACCGGATCGCTGTACTGGGACGAAACGCTGGGTTGTGCCGAGGTGGGGTGATACCCGTTCTCTGCGGCACCGCTCACCGATCGTAGAGAGGCGAGCGCTCGGGCGTCAAGCGAGTGAGCGAGGTGTTTGCAAAGCCACTACGCTCGCCGACCGGCGGTCACCTCGTGCTCGCGAGAACAGGCGCTAGGAACAGCGCTTAGGAGCTGGGGTGGGCACGCAGCGAGGCGGGGACCTCTGAGGAGGCGGCGTTGGCCTTGTCCCAGTCCGCCAGGAACGCGTCAATCCCTTTGTCGGTCAGCGGGTGCTTGACCATCTGCTGCAAGACCTTATGCGGCAACGTGGCGATGTGGGCACCAGCCTCGGCGCAGGCCTGGACGTGACTGACGTGGCGCACGCTGGCAGCGATCACCTGCGTGGTCAGGTGGTAGCGATCGAACAGGTTGACGATGTCGCGCACGAGCTGGACGCCGTCCTGGCCGATATCGTCCAAACGGCCGATGAAGGGGCTGACGAAGGCGGCTCCGGCATTCGAGGCCAGCAGTGCCTGGTGGACCGAAAAGATCAGCGTGGTGTTGACGCGAATGCCTTCGGCGCTGACGCGGCTGATCGCCTCCAGCCCGGCTTCGTCGATCGGGATCTTGACGACGACGTTGGGGTGCCAGGCAGCCAGCTCGCGCGCCTCCTCGACCAGCTCATCCGGCGTGCGGGTGACGCACTCGGCGGAGATCGGTCCGTCGACGATGGCGCCGATCTCCTGGATCCGCTCGCGATAGCTGGGCCCGCCCGCGGCCGCCTCCTTGGCGAAGAGGCTGGGGTTCGTCGTGACGCCGTCGCAGACGCCCCAGCGTGCCGCTTCGCGGATCTCGTCGATGTTGGCGGTGTCCAAAAAGATCCGCATGTCTACTTGTTCCTTGCTGGCGGTGGTCGGGGCCAACCGCACTGGCTCTGCGTGTCGGTGCCCGTGGAACGCTTGCTTGCGAAGGGGCGCTGCTGGACGGCTAGTACGGCTTGGTGACGGCCAATGCGGTCATCAAGACGATCAGGAGCAACATCAGGGTACCGAAGACGAGCGGTCCGCGATCGGCGATCGTTTCACGTAACTCGTCGCTTATTTCGCCGGTCTTTTGCGAGTGGAGTGCCAGGAAGCGGGCGCGGCGCAGGCTGGCTGCCATCGCGGGCAGACAGATGAAGAGCGCGACCAGATAGAGCACCTCAACGGTCAGCAACCAGCCAGTTGCAATGGGGTCGAAGTGATCGGAGCGCAGGGCCCAGAAAATCCCGCTGATGCCGGTCAGGATGATGCCGGGCAGCAACACCCCGGCCTGGTTGCGGCCGGCCTCTTGAATCGCGTGAACCTGGGCACCGATGTCGTCGCTGTGCCAGGAGCGATAGAGCGGCAGCATCGTGGCGCCCGCGCCGGCCAAAAAGACGAACAGGCTGAGCATGTGCAGCAGGCGGAAGGCTTCGTCCTCGTACACCGGCTATTGGTGGCGCACGGGCTCAGAGACGGCATCGGTCCGGCGGCCGGCGTGGGCGACGGCGGCCGCCATGAACGCCGCGAAGAGCGGGTGCGGCCGACCGGGGCGCGAGCGCAGCTCGGGATGGAACTGCGAGCCCATCATGAAGGGGTGGTCGCGCAGCTCGCAGATCTCTACGAGCGAGCCGTCCGGGGAGGTCCCTGCCGCGATCAGGCCGGCCTCCTCCAACTCCACCTTGTAATTGTTGTTGAATTCCCAGCGATGGCGGTGACGCTCGTCAACTTGGTCCCGGCCGAAGGCGGCGTGCGCCTTGCTCCCCTCCCGCAGCATGCAGGGATAGTGGCCAAGACGCATCGTGCCACCCAGATTCTCGATCCCTTTTTGCTCCTCAAGCAAGGAGATCACGGGGTGACGCGACTCGGGGTCGAACTCGGTCGAGGTGGCGTCGTCCCAACCCAACACGTCGCGGGCGAACTCGATCACCATCTGCTGCATGCCGCGGCAGAGACCGAGATAAGGCAACTCTGTCTCGCGCGCGAAGCGGGCCGCCGCGACTTCGCCCTCAGCGCCCCGCTCGCCGAAGCCGCCCGGGATGACGATGCCGTCGGCGTCGGCCAGTTCTTCTTCGAGGTCGCGCTGCTCAAGCCCGCCGGACTGGACCCAGCGCACGTCGACTTCGACGCCGAGGGGCACGCCGGCATGAATCAAGGCCTCGCGCACGGAGAGATAGGAGTCGGGCAGTTCCACGTATTTGCCCACCACCGCCACGGTCAGATGGCTCGTGGGGTTGCGCAGTTGTTGCACCCACTCCCGCCAGTCGTGCAGGTCGCGGTCGGCAGTGGGCAGCTCCATCGTCTCGACGATGAGGTTGGTGACACCGGCGTCGTCCAAGATCTCGGGCACCTGGTAGATGCTGGGGGCCGTCTCCAGCGGCACGACTGCGGCCGCGTCGACGTCGCAGAAGAGTGCGATCTTGGCTTTGATCGACTCGTCCACGGGCTGCTCCGTGCGGCAGATGATGATGTCGGGCTGGATGCCCATGGAACGCAACTCACGCACGGAGTGTTGGGTGGGCTTGGTCTTGAGTTCGCGCGTGGCGCGCAGGTAAGGCAGCAGCGTGACGTGGATCGAGAGCACGTCGGAGCGGGGTCGCTCAGAGCGGATCTGGCGCATCGCTTCGATGAAGGGCTGCCCCTCGATGTCGCCGACAGTGCCGCCGACTTCGATGATCTGCACATCGACGCCAGTCGATTCGGCCAGGCCGAGGACGCGTTTCTTGATCGCGTTGGTGATGTGCGGCACGGTCTGAATCGTGCCGCCGAGGAAGTCGCCGCGGCGCTCCTGTTCGATCACCGCCTGGTGGACCTGGCCCATCGTGATGGAGGAGGCGCCGCTGAGGTCTTGATCGAGGAAGCGCTCGTAGTGGCCCAGGTCGAGGTCGGTCTCGGCGCCATCGACGGTGACGAAGACCTCACCGTGCTGGTAGGGCGACATCGTGCCCGGGTCGACGTTGAGGTAGGGGTCAAGTTTTTGGACGGTGACGGAAAGGCCGCGGCTCTTGAGCAACTTCGCCACGGAGGCGGTCGTAATGCCCTTCCCGACAGAGCTGACGACGCCACCAGTGATGAAGATGAACTTTGGCATCTACCCCATGAACCGGTTGGATCCGCGGAGGCAGGCCGTCGCGGAATCGGATCATCTGTTCGGAACGCATCGTATGAGCGGCGCGAAGAGGGTGTCAACGACTCTGGACGGTAACCGGGGTTACGTGGGCCGGCAGTGTGTTGGGCTGTGCGGAGGGAGTCCCAAGACGCTTCCCCGCGGCTAGCCGCCGGCGATGTTGACCAGGAGTTCCACCTGGTCGCCATCGACCAAGGCGGTGTCGCGTCTGGCTTGCGCATCGTTGACGACGACGGCGATCGCTTCCTGGTCCTGCTCTGAGAACCCCTCCTGGTCGATCAGGTGTTGCGGCGTGATGTCCTCGAACCAGTCGACATCCTGCTCGGCCAGCTTGCTCTTGGAGAGGTTGGCCAGGATCGGGAACATCTTGAAGGTGACGGCCATGGCGCGGGTCTCCCGGGCTCCTGGGACCGGGCTGCGGTCGGGAGCGGGTGAATTCAGCTCGGTGGGGCGAGGGTGAGCGAGTTGGGCACCGTCGCCGCGGCCAGTCTATCGATCGCCTCTCGCTCAAGCGCCAGCGCCTCGATCAGCGTGCGGGCAGAGAGCGTGCGCCCGACGGCACTGCCGCTATCGCCGCCCGTTGGGTAGGGGTGCAGCGTGGCGAAACGGGAGAGCGTGAGAGCCTCGCGTTGGATCAGGTCCGCCACGGAAGTCAGTCCGGGCAGCGAACGGGCGCAGCGCCCCCAGAACTGAGCGGCCTCGGCGCGGCCCGCAGCCAGCCCCTGAGCCCACCAGGCGTGGCCCTGCGGGTCGATCGGGAGGTCAGTTTCCAACAGTTCGATCCAGCGCTCGAGCCCGCGGGGGCCGGCGGCGTCAAGCGCGGCCGATCGCGCGAGGGCGGCCACCCGATCGGGTTGGGG
>CAUYZA010000260.1:0-4637 GCA_963577225.1 Dehalococcoidia bacterium
TGGTGACTCCACCCAGAGCCAGGTATCGAGGTAGGCGCCGATACGGTGGCCGGCCGTGCCGCGCCATGCGGTATGCGCCGCGGCCAGGACGACCGGCGGCGAGGGCCGCAGCAGGGCCGCGACGCGCGAGAGTCGCGCCGAGCGCCGGCCGATGATCGGCTTGGCCGCACGCAAGCGCGCCGCGTCGAGCAGGGCTTCGCGCTCGGCGCGACGCAAGTCGGCGGCGGCGGGCAACGCTTCGATTGGGGCGGAGGAGGGCAAGAGCAGGCCGGATAAGGCCCAGAAGAGTTCGGACGGATCGACTCGCCAGCCGGGCGCGACCTGGGGGTCGTGGTAGGCCAGGAGCCGCTCGGACAGGGTCCAGCCGGCCAGCCGAGCGCGAGGCAGCTGCAGTGCTTGGGCACGCCGGAGCGCCTCGACACCGGCCGGATCGGTAATCAACAGTCGCCAGGCGTCACCGAAGCGGGTCGTCGATAGTTCCGCGAGAAGCGGGCGAGCCTCGCGCGCGGCGCGCGCGGTCTCGCGGCTCAACCGTGCGCGGCGGGTAGGGCTGCTGATCCGAGCGGCGTAGCGGCAGGCACGCAGCAGACGGGTGGGATCATCGCGAAACGACGCCTCGTGCAGGATCCGGACACGGCGGGCTTCGAGGTCGGCGCGCCCGCCGAAGGGGTCCAGCAAGCTGCCGCCTCGATGCGCGTTGTGCGGCGATGGCGCGTCGTTCAGCTTCAGCGCCAGGCTGTTGATCGTGAAATCACGCCGGCCCAGGTCGATGTCGATCGGGGCCGGACTAATCGTGGGCAGCGTGGCGGGTCGGGCGTAGCTCTCGCGTCGCGCCGTAGCGATGTCGATCCGCGCCACGTCGTCGGAGTCCGAGCCGACCGGGCCGAGCGCGAGTTCGAGCGTGGCCGTCCCAAACTCCTCATGCGCCTGGACCGCAGCTCCGGTCTGCGAAGCGACTGCGCGGGCGATTGCGATGGTGGTGCTGGGGTCCTCAACTTCGATCACGAGGTCGGCCTCGCGCAGCTCCAGGCCCGGGTCGTGTAAGAGGTCACGGAGGACGCCACCCACGGCCCACACGGGAGCGTCAACGGCACCTTGCAGGAGCGCGTCATAGAGCGCCCTGAGTGGCGGCAGGTGGCGCAGCCGCCGTTCGAGCTCCGCGAGCAACCCGCCCCCATCGAACGGTGGATCGTTTGGCGTTGTTGCGGTGGACGAGGTGGGACTCACGGGACCATCGTCGATCGCGGGGCCGCAACCGGCCGCCCTGGCATGTCATAACGGCAGGCGTCATAATCGGGCGATAAGGAGGTCGCAGGCTCCCGGCGAGGGATGATGCCAGCGCGGCAACGGGACGCAAGGCGCTGCGGTGAGTAAACTGCGCAGGTGACTAGGCGGATGGCTATTTCGGTGATTTGAGGCTTCAGTTGGCCCTTGCTGCCCTTGTTCCGCGCGCTTCCGAGCCCGTCGCCCAACTCGCGGAACGGCCGGCGATCGAGGTGTGCGCGTGAGCCGCAGCGGACCAGTGCGGTCATCCGATCGGCTCGCCCAGCAGCTCGGCCAACGGCTGGGCTACCAGTTCAAGAACCCCGCTCTTCTGCGTGAGGCGTTAATCCACCGCTCCTACCTCAACGAGCACCCGGAGGAGACGACGGAGTCCAACGAACGTCTGGAATTCTTGGGCGACTCGGTGCTGGGCGCGGTCATCTCGCGCCGCCTCTACGACGAATATCCGCACGCGAACGAAGGCTGGCTGACAGAAGTGCGCTCGCTGCTGGTGCGCAACGACACGCTGGCAGAGCTGGCGGCGAGCTACCGGTTGGGCGACTACCTGGTGATGGGGAACGGCGTGGAGGCGCAGTCCGGTCGCCGGCAGCCGGCCATCCTGGGCCGCACGTTCGAGGCGGTGATCGGCGCCGTTTATCTCGATGGTGGACAGCGTGCGGTGCAGCGCTTCGTCCTCCGCGCTCTGGCGCCACAGATCGAAGCGATTGGCATTGCGGGGCTGGAACGCGACCCCAAGAGTGTGCTGCAGCAGGCCTGTCAGGCGCAGTGGCGCACGACGCCAGACTACCGCACCGTCGAAGAGCGTGGCCCCGCCCACAAACGCGAATTCCGTGTGGAAGTCCGCCTCAACGGCGATGTGCTGGCCGACGGCGAGGGGATGAGCAAACAAGCCGCGGAGAAAGCGGCGGCTGAGGCCGCTCTGCGTACACTGCCAGTGGATGCGATTCCGTGAGCCGGCGGGGCGACCAGCCTGAGGCGAGCAAGCGATGCGACTGAAGCGAGTCGAGATCCAGGGCTACAAGTCCTTCGCCACGAAGACGGCGTTCGACTTCGAGGGCGGCATCACCGCCATCGTCGGGCCAAACGGCTCCGGCAAGTCCAACATCATGGACGCGCTGCGCTGGGTGATGGGCGAGACCGCGACCAGCCAGATGCGGGCCAAAAAGCTGGAGGATGTGATCTTCTCCGGCTCCGAGTCGCGTGCGCCGGCCGGTCTGGCCGAAGTGCGCGTCGTGCTGGACAACAGCGAGAATTGGCTGCCATTGGAGTTCGCCGAGGTGGCGGTGACGCGGCGCGTGCACCGCAGCGGCGACTCCGAGTTTCTGATCAATGACAACCGGGTCAGGCTGCGCGACATCCAGGAGTTGTTCACCAGTAGCGGCCTGGGCCAAGAGTCGTACGCGCTGCTCGGCCAAGGACGGGTCGAAGAGGTGCTGCGGCTCAAGCCGGAGGAACGTCGCGCCCTGATCGAAGAGGTGGCCGACGTGCGCCGCCACCGCGTCAAACTGGCCGAGGCGCGTCGGAAACGGGAGCAAGCTCACGAGAACCTCGAGCGAGCACGACTGCTGGTCGAGGAGATTGAGCCGCAGCTCCGGCGCCTGGAGCGACAGGCGAAGCGGGCGCTACAGCACGCCGAGCTCAATGCGGAGCTGCGCGAGGCGCTGGGGCGGTTCTACCGCAGCGAACGGCGGCGCCTGCAGAGCGAACTCAGCGCGCGGCGCGCCGCGCATGACCAGCGCTGCGGGGAACAGGCGGCGGCCACCCTGGCGGTGGAGCAGGCGGAAGAGACGCTGGAGCGCTGGGAGTCCCAGCTGACGGCGGCTCGCGCGACGCTGGAGCAAGCCAGCGGCGAGCAGCGAGAACGAGCGGCGCTCGTACGCGAGCTCGAGCACGACCTCGCCATGGCGCAGCAGCGTGAAGGCTTGCTACGGCAACGGGCCCAAGACCTGGAGGCCGATCTGCAGCGACTCGGCGCGCAATTGCGACCGCAGCTCGGCCGGGATCCGGTCGCGGGGCGAATCTCGGAATCCAGTCAGACGGGCGACGGACCGAACGCGGCAGGCAGCGAGCAAACGATGGAAGAGGAAGCGGTCGCTGCCCGCGCAGCGAGTGCTCAGGCGGAGGCCGCGCTGCGAGAAGCAGAGTCGCGTCTCGCCGACCTGCGGCGCGGGCTGCGCGAGATCGAGCGGCGGCTGGATGAGCTGGTCAGGGCGGAGGCGGGGGACGCACGTCGCTCGCAAGAACTGGTGGCCGAGCGCCAAGCGTTGGAAACAGCCGCCACGGAGCGCCGCGCGAGCCTGACGTCACGACGCGACTCCGCGCATGCGGCGGAGCAGGCTTCAAACGAAGCGGCCGCGACGGCGGCCGCGGCGGGCAGCGAAGCGACTGCGGCGCGGACGACGCGAGGGGAGCTCTCGCAGCGGTTCTATGCGGCGGGCGCCCATCTGCGCGGACTGGAGGCGTCCCGCTCGGAGCGCGATCGGCGTCTGCTGCGGGCGCGGGATCGGCTGGCGATGTTGCGCGAGTTGCAGGCCGAGAGCGAAGGCATCCACCAAGGCCTGCGCGCATTGTTCGGCAGCCGCGGCGTGCCGCGGGAGGGCGAAGAGACGGGCATTCCCGGCGTCGTCGGCGTCGTGCGGCATCTGTTGCGTGCGCCGGCCGGCCTGGAACACGCGATCGAGGCCGCGCTCGAGGATTACCTCGACGCAGTGGTCTACGTTTCGGTCGACGAGGCGCTGCAAACGGTGCAGGTCTTACTCAGCGAGCGTGCGGGGCGCATCGTCGTCTTGCCGATTGACACGCTCAAGCCGCGCCCCGCTCTGGCAATGCCACCCGAACGGGGCGTGATCGGCGTCGCTTCCGAGTTGGTGCGCTGCGAGCCGGAGCATCGCGAATGGGTCGACACGTTGCTGGGACGCACGCTCGTCGTGGAGGACGCGGAGGCGGCACGGGCGATGATGGCGCGCGGGCTGGGCAACGCCGTCACCCGCGACGGCTCGCTGTTCCGCGCCAACGGCACGCTGGCCGGCGGACGGCAGGCTGAACAGGGCGCCTTCGCTCGTGAAAGTGAGCTGCAGTCGCTGCCCTCCCAGATCGAAGGGCTGGAGCGGTCTTTGGCCGAGACTGCCGATGTGGAGGGCAAGCGCGAAGAACTCGAGTCGTTTGAGCAGGCGCTGCGGGCGGCGGAGGAACAGAGCGAGGCGGCGGCGGCGCGGCGCGCGGCCGCTCAGGACGAGGGCGCGTCGCTGCGCGCTGACGCGATCCGATTGACGGCGGAGCTGCGCGGGCTTGAGAGCGACGAGCATCGCGACGCGCACCGGCTGGAGGAGATCGCGGCCGCGCAGAATTCGATC
>CAUYZA010000261.1:0-4635 GCA_963577225.1 Dehalococcoidia bacterium
GAGCTCAGCCCGTCGATCTCACCCTCGCTCAGATCCGCGAACAGTCCGGAGCGGTATTCGACAAGAGACCCGAGGGCGTCGTCTTGGACTGCACGGCCATGCCGCGTGAGGCGCACTCGGACGAGGCGGCGATCCACGAGATCCGGGATTCGTTCGACGAGGCCGAGCTCTGCCAGCCGATCGATGCGGGTGGTCATCGACGTGTAGGAACGAAGTAGGTGCCTCGCAAGTTGCCCGGGGGTGAGTTCTTACGGTGGCCCGGCTCGACGCAACGTGTGCAACAGCGCCATCTCCGCCGGCCGCACGGACGCCCCCGCGTAGAACCGCCGCAACACGTCCTCGTCAAGCTGAGCAAGCCAGCAGAGGCGAGAAAAGATACCGGCGGACGGTGGGTCGTGCTGCGGATGCTCCCGCCTCGCGGCATCGAGAGCGGGGTCGATCTTGTCCGATGTCATGGGAGCGGTCCTCGCGGCCCGCTGCACGTGCGGCGGCAGCTCACCTTCAAATCCGTTTCACCCTTGATGCTAGGCGGCAGCCGCTATCCGTCTAGTGGTTGCGGGATGAACTTTTGGAGATTGCGGGAGCCCCGATCGACACCGCGGTAGATATCGGTGACGTCACCGACGTAGAGACCGCCCTGAGAATCGATCGCGAGACCATGCGGACTGATGAACTGCCCGGCATCCAGCCCCTCGCCCTCATCGCCCCAGCGCTTGAGCAAGGCCCCATCCGGGGTCCAGATACTGAGGCGGTGTTCGAACTCGCAGATGTAGACCCGGCCATCGGAGGCGTAGACAAGATCGTTGGGTTGGTGCAGCCCGCGCCATTCTGCCAAGAACTCGCCCTCCGGGTCGAAGAATTGGATCCGGTCGTTTCCGCGGTCGCACACCACCACCCGTCCCGTGGGATCGAAGAGGATTGAGTGTGGGGACCGGAACTGGCCGGGTTCGTCTCCGGGAGCGCCCCAGGTCCGGCGCAGCTCGCCGTCAGGTGCGAAGACGTGCACGTGCGCGTTGCCGTAGCCGTCGGTGACGTAGTAGTCGCCGTCCGGACCGACGGTGAAATGCGTGGGGCGATTGAACGGCACGCCTCCAAGCCGAGGCGCGTTCTCGTGCGGCGTCCCAAGCATTTGCAGTAGTTGGCCGTCGGGGCTGAATCGCTTCAGGGTGTGGTCACCGATGTCGGCGCAGCAGACAGATCCGTCGGGAGCGACGGCGATGCCGTGCGGCATCGTGAAGTGGCCGTCGCCCCACCAGCGCAGGAAGCGGCCTTCAGGATCGAAAACGAGAACCGGCCGGGCCCCGCGGTTGAAAACGAAGATCTCATCATCGGAGTTGACCGCGACTCCGACGACATCGGCGAACGACCAGCCGACGGGTCGTTGCGCCCAATTGTCGACAACCGCGAGCCCAGATCCGTGAGCCGCGTCTGAATCAGGGTCCGTGACGTGCTGGCAGGCGGCGTGCCCGCAGTCGCGATCGGCCCGGCACGGGCTGGGCTCAGCAGGGTAGCGGCTGATCGACTGAAAGCGCATGCGATCCCTCGATGTTCCACGGCTCCGGCTCTGCCGCGTGTCTGCCGCCCGTTCGATCGTCAAGTCCCACTTTGCTGGGGCCGCATAGCGTAGGCCACTCGACCGACTCTTCCGGCATTGTTTGGCCGGCGGGCCGATCCTCACGGCCGAATCGCCGGGAGGAGGACGATGAATAAGGCGGCGCGTGAGCAGTCCTTGTCACGTTGCACGCCGTCCCAGGTCCGAACGCCGAGCGAGCTCGCGGTCCCGTGCGGATAGACGGCGATGAAGCGTCCGACCTCCGCCTGGGTATCGAAGTCCTGCTGAAAACGTCCAGCCGGGTCGCCTCGGCCGCAGCCCGTTCGACAAGGCACCTCCCGACCCCAACACCTCCCATCCAGCTGCGCGGAAGGCAGTCACCGAGACCCGGGTGCCCCACCCGCCGCCCAGGACTCCGTCAGCCCAACGACCTGATCTACGAACGCGACGGTCGCACATACACGGGCGAATCCGAACCGCGCTTCGGCATCGGTCCGGCGATCGCGTCCTGTTGGCCGGCTGGGACGACGACGGCGAGGGATTCGACGCCGGCCAGCTGATCAGCCCGCACGGTTTCGCGATTGACTTACACGGGGGCTGTATGTCGGTGACGTCAAGGATATGTACCGTGTCACCGACGGCCGAGCCTCCTCGCAAGAGTGGTGGGGCAGCCAAGGCGGTTACTCGACCGGATCGGTGCACCTGTCTCGGTCCCCGGCGGTCTGCGGCGAATCGGTCTGCTAGAAATTGCGTCAAAGTCAGCGGATGTGGGGAACGGATCGGGCGATGCTCCCGGACAGCGTTCGCGAAGTGTTTGCTCAACGACTCGCGCAATTGAGTAGCGTCGTCGCGATCGACTACTTCCAGTCGACGCGTAGCGTCGCCGATTCCGGTCAGAGACTGACCGAGTGCCACGATTGCGGGGCGACTCTCGACTTGCTCTCGGAGGTTGATGCGTTGAGTCCGAACGTCGCCTTGCGCGTGCACGAGCTGGCGGAGGAGCTTCCTCGCGCCGCGGAGGTGGGCGTGGATCGTGTGCCTGGCGTCGTCATTGAAGGGCGCTCAGGTCAGCGCCTACGCATCTTTGGCCTCCCTCAGCGGCACCTGCTTCCACTCCTCCTCGAGGCGATCCTGATGGTGGCGCAGGAACCGGCACCCTCGGACCCGAGCGTGACGCGCGTCCTTCAGAAGATGCGGTCACCGCTCCAGATCCGTGTGGTGGGATCCGCACTTCACCCCCCGGCGGCACAAGCCACTCTCGCCGCTTTCGCGCTCGCATCGGAGTTCGATGGCGTCGAGGCCTCGGCTTTTGTGATGGAAAGTTTCCCTGAGCTCGTGCGCGATCTAGCAATGACGCAGACTCCCATGACGTTCGTCAACGATCGCGGATTCGCGGGGGTCACAACTCCAGCGGGATTGGCTCAGTTCGCGCTCGATTGCCAGAACGCCGGCGAGGCGGCCGGGCCGCCCACGATTGAACGCAACTCGGTCGTGGCGGTCGTTCGTCAAGATGCGCGCGGAGGCGCCGAGCCCAGTCAAGTGGGCGCACCCGACGGAGACGCGGAGGGCGGCCCGACAGCAGCCCTGTTGGAGCGGAGGCCGCAGGTCGAAGGGTCGATGCCCATTGACGAGACCGACCGGGTGGACGTCGCCATCATCGGTGTCGGACCGGCGGGGCTACAGACAGCGCTGGTCCTCGCGCGGGCACAGAAAGCGATCGTCGTCTTCGACGATCCCGCCCCGCCCCGCAACGCTGCCTCTCACGGGATTCACGGTTTCCTCGGCATCGAGGGAATGAGTCCGTCGGAGCTGCAAGGAGTGGCCTGGCACCAAATCGAGACGTACGGCTCCGCCAGGCTGCGACGCGCGCGCGTGGTTGAGGTGTCGCGCACGGGAGGTGGCGACTTCGTCGTGACGACGGAGGAGGGAACGCAGCTCATGGCGAGGCATGTCGTCCTGGCCTTGGGGCATCGTGATGCACTGCCAGCGATTCCTGGGTTCGCGGAATGCTGGGGAACAAGCGTCATCCCATGCGCGATGTGCGACGGCTACGAGCATCGGGGGCGCGCCTGGGGGATCGTCTCGACGGGAGAGTCCGCCGCGATGGATCCCCTGATGGCGTTGCATTGGACTAAGGACATCCAGCTCATCCTAAACGCTGACGCGCAGCTCCCTCTCGGTGTGCGAGAGCGTCTGGAAGGCCTGAAGATCCCGGTGCATCCGGGACGTGTCGCGGCCATCACTCGTGACGACTCACAGATCCGAGGCGTCACACTCGACAGCGGCGTCGAGCTGACGGTCGAGACCCTGCTCTGGATGCCACGGCACGAGTCGGACGCGTTGGTGTTGGGGTTGGTCGACAGTCTCGGTCTCACGCTGAACGCCGCCGGCGACGTGGTCACGGATGCCCGGCAGCTGACGAACATCCAACGCCTCTGGGCGGTGGGAGACGTGCGCGGTTGGGCGGGTGCACTCGGTGCCGCAGGGGACGGGATGACCGCCGCCGAGTCGATTCTTCGAGGGTGGTACGACTGACGCCAGACTGGCCGCTTGACAGCCTAGCCTCTGTTGGGCGATATTTTGCGGGAACAACATTTTCGTGCGCTGAAACTAGAGCGCTCGGTTCCGCTTGCTTCACTCGAGTCGGGGCAGCAGACTGACACGGTATCGCCGCTCTCTCGCCGTAGCCCGGGGTGAGACCGGGCAACAGATCAGCCGGGCAGGGGGGGCACGTCCATGAGTACCAAGAACTACTGGGATCGCATGCGTCAATCTCGCATGAGCCGCCGCGCCGTGTTGCGGGCGTCAGCGCGCGGAGGCATCGGCGTCGCCGGACTCGCGTTGGTTGGCTGCGGCGATGACGACGATGATGATGCGGCAGTCGCACAGGTCGCACAGACGGAACCGCAGGGGGATGAGGAGGAACAGGCTGCCGAGCAGCAGGCTGAGGAGCAGGCTGAGGAGCAGGACGAACAGGCCCAGGCGGAGGAACAGGCAGCCGAAGAGCAGGCGGAAGAACCTGCAGAACAGGCGGGTCCTGCATCTGGCACGACGGACTTCGACGCCACGGTGCGCATGGCGAT
>CAUYZA010000262.1:0-4614 GCA_963577225.1 Dehalococcoidia bacterium
AGATGCCGCGGAAGACGCCGAGGATCAGGCTGGCGCCAGTCCCGCGGAGGAATCTGGAACGGACTCCTCGGATGACTAGGCAGCACCAGTCCACAGGTCGATACGCTGAAACCCCTAGGGGAACCCCGCATAGCCGCCGTCCGATCCGATCGGCCGGTCCAAGGAGAGCCGTATGAGCCCCGTCAACCCTCTCGACATCGTTCCGATGGTCGTCGAAACCACCAACCGTGGCGAACGCGCGTACGACATCTACTCGCTGCTGCTGCGGGAGCGCATCGTCTTCCTCGGTACGCCGATTGACGACATGGTCGCAAACGTGATCGTGGCGCAGCTGCTCTATCTGGACCGCGAAGACCCGGATCGGGACATCCAGATGTACATCCACTCCCCGGGCGGCGTGATCACCGCCGGACTCGCCATTTACGACACGATGCAGCTGATCAACGCCAACGTCTCCACGATCTGCGTGGGCATGTCCGCCTCAATGGGGACGGTGCTGCTGGCGGCTGGACAGCCTGGCAAGCGCTTCGCGCTGCCGAACTCCACGGTTCATATGCACCAGGCCCTGGGTGGTGCTCGCGGCCAAGCTGCCGATATTGAAATTGCAGCCCGCGAAATTTTGCGCAACAACGAGACGATTCGCAATATCCTCTCCAAGCACACGGGACAGCCGCTTGACGTGATCAAGCGCGACACGGATCGGGACTTCTACTTGGACGCCGCTCAGGCCAAGGAGTACGGCTTGATCGATGAGGTGCTCCAGGCGCAGGCAGAGGGTCAGGCGAAAGCCGCCTCCTAGAAGCGTGTATCCAGCAGCGGTTGCACGCTGAGGCGCGTGACCGGATCAGCTCAGGCCTCGCAGGAAGGGGCGGCAGGTGGCGAACTCTCGCAGCGGTGGCCGGACCACGTACCACTGCTCCTTCTGTGGCAAGAACCAAGACCAGGTCAAGCGGTTGATCGCCGGGCCGGGCGCTGTCTATATCTGCGACGAGTGCGTGGACCTCTGCCGCGAGATCATCGCCGAGGAGGCCTCCGCCAGCAGCGTGAGCAGCGCCGCCGGCTGCGGCGCCAGTAGTGACAAGCCCCTGTCGCCGCAGGAGATCTACCGCCGGCTCGAGGAGTACGTCGTGGGCCAGGAGGCCTCGAAGAAGGTCCTCTCGGTCGCCGTCTACAACCACTACAAGCGCGTCAACTCCGAGATCGACCCGGACGACGTCGAACTTGAGAAGAGCAACATCTTGCTGGTTGGCCCCACGGGCTCCGGCAAGACGCTGCTCGCCCGCACCCTCGCCAAGATCCTGGACGTGCCGTTCTCCATCGCTGACGCCACGGCCCTGACTGAAGCTGGCTATGTGGGCGAGGATGTGGAGAACATCCTGCTCCACCTCATCCAGGCTGCGGACTTCGATATCCAGCGCGCGGAGCGCGGGATCATCTACATCGACGAAATCGACAAGATTTCGCGCAAGGCCGACAACCCTTCGATTACGCGCGATGTCTCCGGTGAAGGCGTGCAGCAGGCGCTGCTCAAGATCATTGAGGGCACGACGGCCTCCGTCCCGCCTCAGGGCGGTCGCAAGCACCCCCACCAGGACTTCATCCAGTTCGATACCTCCAAGGTCCTCTTCATCGCCGGCGGCGCCTTTGAGGGGCTTGAGGACATCGTCGATCGGCGGATCGGCAAAGGCGTGCGTGACCTCGGATTTGGTGCGCACAAGCGCGAGCTGTCTGAGACCTCCAGCATGATGCGCCACCTGACCCACGACGACCTGCTCAAGTACGGCCTGATCCCCGAGTTTGTGGGGCGGCTGCCGGTCGTGGTCACGTTGGAATCGCTCGATCTCGACTCCATGGTGCGCATCCTGACCGAGCCCAAGAACGCCCTAGCGCGACAGTTCGAGCGCTTCTTCCGCATGGACAACGTGGACCTCGTCTTCACGCCAGAGGCCTTGGAAGCGATCTCCGAGACGGCGCTGGAGGAGAAGACAGGCGCGCGGGGCCTGCGCACCGTGCTGGAGGACCTGCTGCTGGAGGTCATGTTCGAGATTCCAGGCCGGCCAGAGATCACCAAGTGCATCGTCGCTGGTCCCACGGTGACCGACGGCGAGAAGCCCGTCCTGCTCGACAAGTCCGGCGCTGAGGTCGATTATCACGGCTTCCACGCGGTGCTCACGAGCGAGGAACTCGACGCAGACGAGCCCGATCAGCTCGCTCAGGAAAGCGCCTGAACGCCCATCCGCTCTCTGGAACTTGCTAGCGTGACCCGGTGACAGCCCGTGACCGTCTCGATGCGCTCCTCGTCGCGCGCGGCCTCGCGCCCGACGTGACCCGGGCCCGCGCTTTGATCATGGCGGGCCGCGTCCACGGACCCGATCGGCGCTACGACAAACCGGGGCTGCGTCTCGACACCGATGTCGATCTGGCCGTCAAAGCCCACCGCGAGTACGTCTCACGCGGCGGGCACAAGCTGGCCGCCGCTCTGGACGCCTGGCCGATCCCGACCGTGGATCGAGTCGTACTCGATGTTGGGGCCAGCACCGGCGGATTTAGCGATTGTCTGCTCCAACGCGGCGCCGTCCATGTTCACGCGCTCGACGTTGGCTATGGCCAACTCGCCGACGAGCTGCGCGGCGACCCGCGTGTACATGCGCTGGAGCGCACCGACGCACGCGATCTGCAGACGATCGAGCTGACCCCCCCGCCGGAGCTGGCCACGGTCGATCTGGCCTTCGTTTCCCTCACTGCCGTGCTGCCATCCGTCGCGAGCGCGCTTCCGTCCGGCGCAGATGTCGTCGCGTTGGTGAAGCCCCAGTTTGAAGCGCCGCGCGATGCTGTTGAGGCCGATGGCGTCGTTCGCTCTCCGATCGTTCGGGCGCGGGCTGTGGCGGATGTCATTGCCTCCACGCGGTCCGAGGGTTGGCGGGTGGGCGGCGTGCTCCGATCGCCCCTGCTCGGCCCGAAGGGAAACGCGGAATTTCTCATCTGGCTGCGTACGCCTTTACTGGTTCCGCACGCCGTTGGCTTGTCAACGGCCCCCCCGGCGCGGGAGAGTGCGCAGGACGGTCAGGACAGTGCGGAGGCGAAGAGCCCCAATGCCTAATGCGGCAGGGCCTGCGGAGATCAGCAAGGTCGGGATCTACCATCATCCCGAGCTCGACGCCGCGCGCGACTTCGCCGGCGAGATTCGCGATCGTGTTGCCGCTTCGGACCGCGAGGTCTGGGTCTCTTCCGCCTGGGACCCCGTTGCCTCCACGCGCGATCTGCCCGACACGAACTTGCTGATCGCGATCGGCGGTGACGGCACCGTCCTGCGCGCCGCGCGCGCTGTCGTGCCGTACCCCGTTGCTATCCTCGGCGTCGACATGGGCCGCCTCGCTTTTCTCACGGAGTTCGAGCCTGATGACCTGCGAGCCCACCTTGACGATGTACTCGCGGGCAAGTTCAGCATCGACGAGCGCACGATGCTTGATGTCGATTTCGAGGGCTTCGGCGACGCCGCACCAGGCGGGACGGTCTCCGGGCTCAACGATGTCACCGTGGGCCGCACCTCGCTTGGCCGCCCCGTCTACGTCAACGTGCGGCTGAACGGCGACCTGATTGGCGTCTTGCGTGGCGACGGCGTCGTCGTCGCCACGGCTACCGGCTCCACGGGTTATTCACTCTCGGCCGGCGGCCCGATCCTGGACCCGACGTCGCGTTTCCTCGTGCTGACCCCGGTCGCGCCTCATCTCGCCGCCGGCGTCCCGCTCGTGCTGCCGCCGGACTCCGAGATCGAACTGAGCGTTGGCGGGCCCAGCGAGGTGGCGGTCAGCGTCGACGGCCAGGGCGCCCACCCCTTCGACGAGCAAGGCCGCGTCCATGTCCGTCGCAGCGAGCATGTCGCCCGGATGGTGCGCTACCGCGAGAAGCCGTTCTTCGCCCAGCTGGGCCGACGGCTGGCTTGGCTCGACGAGCGCCGGCTCAAGGCCGTCTCCCTGCCGGATGAGTCGCGACCGCGCGACTGAAGCGCTTCCCGGTCGAACGACACTCGCAATACGGTCGATCGCGCCGATGCGCGACCCCGTTCGCCCCGTCGAGTACCGTGTATGCACGGGACCGGCATCATGGGTTATGGTGCGCGCTTCCCCAGCGGCCGCACAGAGACCGACCAGGATCGCCACGCAAACTCATGACCACCGTTAGCTTGCAGATCGCGGAACGAGCCCGCGTCGCCGACGTTCCCGGCATCCACCGCCTGATCCAACATTGGGCGGACGAGACGGGCGATGTCTTGCCGCGCACCGAAGGTGAGATCTACGAGACCTTGCGCGACTTTCTCGTCGTCCGCGAGGGTGGTCGTGTGGTCGCCGCGGGCGCCCTGCATGTCGAGTGGAAAGACCTCGCAGAGGTGAAGTCGCTCGTCGTCGACCCGACGGTGCAAGGCCAAGGCGCGGGCGGCGTTGTCGTGCGGGCCTGCCTCGATGAGGCAGTCGCACTGGGCCTCAAGACCGTCTTCGCGCTGACCACGAGCCCCGGTTTCTTCGAGCGTCTCGGCTTCAGCCAGGCCGCCGTCGCTGCCTTCCCGCGCAAGGTCTGGACTGAGTGCCTGCGTTGCCCCAAGTACGACAATTGCGA
>CAUYZA010000263.1:0-4580 GCA_963577225.1 Dehalococcoidia bacterium
TAGCTGCGCCCGCCGCATGAACTCGAACTCCCAGGGGTCGCTCAGGAAGTCCACCGACGCTCCTCTCCAGCGCGCTCCCACCACCACCGAAAATGAGCAGAACGAACCAGATCGCGAGACAGAATGATAGTGAGTCTCATTCGCGCGTCAAGTCTGCTAACTTCTGGTCGGGCCCGTGCCCACGAAATCCGGAGTCGCCGTCAATGGCCGCACCCTCCAGCATCCCAACCGAAACCGCTCGCGGCGACATGACGCGGCCGTCGAACGGTGAGGATCTCCACGTCGCCGTGGGCGATCGACTGCGCGCCGCGCGGCAGCGCTACTCGACGGGGCGGCGCGCGATCGTGGCCGTGCTGGCCCAGACGGGACGCCCGGTGACCGCGCCCGAGATCGTGGCGCAGGATGAGGACCTCTCCGTGAGTTCGGTCTACCGCAACCTCGCCGTGCTCGAAGCGGCGGAGGTCGTGCGACGACTCGTCACCCAGGAAGAAACCGCGCGCTACGAACTGGCCGAAGAGTTCACGCTGCATCACCATCACCTGGTCTGCGAGAGCTGCGGACTCGTCACCGACTACATCGCGCCCGCCCGACTCGAACGCGAGATGAGCAGGACGCTCGATTCGCTCAGCGAGACCACAGGCTTCGTGCCGCGCGCACATCATGTCCAAATCCTCGGCCTCTGCGCCGTTTGCCAGCGCGCGCAAGGGCGCTAGTCAATTCGCAAGACCGACGTGGACGGCCCCAGTGGGGTGGGGCGAACGAGGCTCAGAAGGAGCGCACTGTGGCATCCGGTCCCCTCGACGGCATCAAGGTTCTCGAATTCACTCAGATCATCGCCGGCCCGTTCGGCTGCCAGAACCTGGGCGACATGGGCGCCACCGTGATCAAAGTCGAGCCGCCGGAAGGTGAGCCGTGGCGTCAGTTCGCGCAGTTCATGCCAGGCGAATCGAAACTCTTTCAATCGCTCAACCGTGGCAAGCTGTCGCTCGTGCTGCGTATGACGGATCCACAGGCGCAAGATGTCGCCCACCGGCTGGTGCCGGAGATGGACGTCGTCGTAATCAACTACCGGCCCGACGTCGCCGCCCGGCTGCAGATCGACTATGACACGCTTCGGGCGTTGCGCCCCGACCTGATCTACGTCGACAACACGGCCTTCGGGCGCAAGGGCCCCTGGGCGGATCGACCCGGCTACGACATCGTTGCCCAGGCGGTCTCGGGTCTGATGGCCTCGGAGGGCAAAATCAACGAGGAGAGTCAGGCGCCCAGCGCGATCTCCTCGGTCGCCGTGGCCGATTACGCAACCGGCATCGTCATCCCCTGGGCGGTCTGCGCCGCGCTCTTCCATCGCGAGAAGAGCGGCGAGGGCCAGCTGATCGAGACGACACTGCTGGGCACGGCCCTCGCGGTCCAGAACAGTCAGATCTTCGATCTGCCCGCCGCCGACGCCGAGACGAACCAGACGATGGAGCGGGTTGCGGAACTGCGTAAGGCGGGGGCGCCCTACCCCGACCTCGTCGATGCGTACGGCGCGCTGCGCGGCGTTTGGGGCAGCGCCAACATCTACTATCGCGGCTGGGACACCAAAGATGGCGCGGTGGTGATCGGGGCGCTCTCTCCGGCGCTCTGGGCGAAGGTGCGCAAGGCCTTGGGCACCGACTTCCTTGGCATGGCCGACCCGGAGGCGGACCCGAACGATGCGGAGTGGATGGCCCATGAGGCCGCCCGAGTGCGTCTGATCGAAGAAGACGTGCGTCAGAAGACGACCGACGAGTGGCTCGCCATCTTCGAGCGGGAGGGCGTCCCGGCGGGCGCCGTTCGCTTTCCGGAAGAACTACTCGACGATCCACAGGTGGCGGCCAACGAGATGCTGGTGCCGCTCGAGCACGACCTCAGCGGACCGCAACGCCAAGTGGCGCCGATGTTCAAGATGAGCGCGACGCCGCTCGCTGCTCAGGGCGCTTCTCCGCCCCTCGGGCGCGACACCGACGCCATCTTGCAGAGCGCCGGTTACGCGCCGTCCGAAATCGACGACCTACGCCGAGACGGGGTCGTCGGCTAGCCTTCGCGCCGGTCGTCGTGACCGCTGTGCCCCGAGGACGAGATGAAGCCCTTCGACGAATTGCGCGTAGTCGAGATCGCCGGTGCCGAGGCCGGTGCCTACGCCGCGAAGCTCTTCGCTGACTTCGGCGCGACCGTGCTCAAGATCGAGCCGCCCGGCGGCGATACACGACGCAGCGACGGCGAGCCCTGGCGGGCCGCTGCCTCGACAGACGAGGCGAGCGTCGGCTCGACCTGGGCTTATCTCAACACCAGCAAACAGTCGCACGTGGTCAACCTCAGCTCCGCGGCAGGCGAGGCGGAACTGGCGGACCTGCTCAAACAGTCCGACGTCGTGATCGAAAGCGCTGCGCCGGACCCATTGCTGCCGCGCAGCGCATCGATCGAAGCTCCGCAGCTCGTCAAGACCTGGATCTCACCGTTCGGCGTCGGCGGACCGTACAGCGAGTTCCGCTCGAACACCTTCACTGATGAGGCGATCGGGGGGCACCTTTATCTCAACGGCGAGCCCGATCGCGAACCGATCCAACGTCCCGGCCTGCACTCCGCCTACCAGGCAGGAACGCACGCCTTCATCGGAACGATGGCGGCGCTCTGGGCAAGGGAGCGAATCGGAAAGGGGCAGACGGTCGAGATTGCACACTTCGACGGGTTCGCCTCGCTGCATCAACACACCACCACGATGTGGTCCCTGGCGGGCCACATGCTCATGCGCGAGGGCAACCGCCAGCCGGGGCAGTGGCACCCGGTTGGCGTCTACCCGTGTCGGGACGGCTATGTGCAACTCAGCCTGCCGGCTGCCCGCATGGTGGAGCCGTTCCTGCAAGCCGCCGGGCTCGGGGAATTGCTGGACGACCCCCGCTTCGCGACAGACGCCGCCCGCGCGACCCACAAGGATGAATTCGATGCGGCCATCCTGCCCTGGCTGATGGCGCACACCGTCGACGAGATCGTCGAACTCGGCCAGGCGGTGCGTACTCCCGTCGGTCCAGTGCCGGGCATGCTCGAGCTTTCGCGCGACCCCCACCTCACAGAACGGGCCTATTGGGCGGAGCTGCAGGGCTCGCCCGACGTTCGCGTGCCGCGGGGCCCGTTCCGAATCAGCGACCACGAGGGAGCGCCAACCGCGCCACCGACGCTGGATTCCTTCGACGCCACAAGCCTCGCGGGTTGGGAGCCACCGGCAGCGGCGTCGTCCACTAGCAGCCGCGAGCCGCCATTGGCCGGCGTACGTATCCTCGACCTCACTCGGGTCTGGGCCGGGCCGTTCGCTGGCCGCATGCTGGCCGACCTCGGCGCCGACGTGATCCTGGTCGAGATGCCGTGGGGTCGCGGGCCGCGCGAGGTCCCACCGGAGCTCGCGCAGGTCATGCACCTCTACCCCGAGAACGAGACCGGCGAGCGGCCCTGGAACCGCAACGGCGGCTTCAACAAGCTTGCTCGTAACCGACGCGGGATCACGCTCAACCTGAGCCACGCCAAGGCCCAAAGGCTCTTTCGGGATCTCGTCGCAACCAGCGATGTCGTCTTGGAGAACTACAGCCCGCGCGTCATGGCCAACTTCGGCCTCGACTTCGAAGGTCTTCGCGCGATCAACCCGAACATCATCTCCGCCTCAATGCCGGGATACGGCCGCAGCGGGCCGAACCGCGACTGGGTCGCATTCGGACCGTTGATCGAGGCCAGCGCGGGACTCAACTCGGTGATGGGCTACGCCGACAGCGGCCCCTATCGATCGGGCATCGCCTGGCCGGACCCCGTTGCCGGCATGAACGGCGCGGCGGCGGTCATGGTGGCGCTCTGGGATCGCGCAGCCGATCCGGAGAGCGTGGGGCGTGAAGTCGAGGTCGCGATGATCGAAGCGATGGGCAGCTTCGTTGGCGACCAGCTCGTCGCCGCGCAGGCGCGCGGCAGCGATGCCCCCCGCCGCGGCAACCGCGACCCGAACGTCGCGCCGCAGGGCGTCTACCCCTGCGCCGGAGCCGACCGCTGGATCGCGATCAGCATCACCAACGACGACGAGTGGCGCGCCCTCTGTGCCCAAGGCGGACTCGACGAGTTCGCGTCGCTCGGACTCAGGGAGCGGCAAGCCCAGCACGACGCGATCGACACGGCCCTCGCGGCCTGGACACGGCACTACGACGCCAACGGCCTGATGTATCAGCTGCAGAACGTCGGCCTGATCGCGACCCGCGTTTCGGACGGGCGCGACATGGTGGAGGACCGGCACCTGGCGGCGCGCTCGTTCTGGGCCGTCCTGGACCATCCCGATGTTGGACGGCGCCGCTATCCCGGCAACGCGATCTGGCTCTCCGAGACCCCCGTCGCCTACCGAATGCCTGCGCCCCGGCTGGGTCAGCACAACGACGCGATTCTGCGTGACGAGCTGGGCGCCAGCGAAGAGGATTTGGCCGAGCTGCGCGCGAGCGGAGCGATCAGCGACGTCCCGATCGACCCGTCCTGATCAGAACAGAACCTCTTTGGCCGCCAGCTCGGCCATCGCTTCGGAGTCAAGGCCG